>PAQH01000015.1 GCA_002709225.1 Planctomycetaceae bacterium | reverse complement strand
CAGGGCGTCCACCGTCGCGACCACCACGGCCTGCGGGGCGTCCACCGCCGCGACCACCACGGCCTTCAGGGCGTCCACCGCCGCGACCACCACGGCCTTCAGGGCGTCCACCGCCACGACCACCACGGCCTGCGGGGCGAGCGCGGGCAGACGTTTCGCCACCCACCCCTCCAGAGGCTGCTTCCTGACGCGCTTGTTCGCCCTCACGGCGATCACCACGTTCCCGAGAGGAATCAGAATCCTGCGCATTGACACTGAAGCAGAATATGGCGCTCAACATAACCGAACCATAACAGAGATGTGCCTGGCTTCGCGGCATTTCCCTCTCCTCCTTTACTAGACAGAAAACATGCTCAACGCAATGACGTTCGCGACAGCACATGTTGCCTTCACGACATCGCACCCCGCTGGTAAAGCACCGATCGTCAGCGATCACGAATGTCCGTTTGCCTGAATGACTTGTATTACGGTAACTAACTCACTGCGAAAGAAAATGGTTCGCTAGAAAAAATATAATTCGCAGATTTTCCCCACCTACTCTCGTGCAGCTGCTCTACTTTGCGATTGTCGCAAACCAGGACCGCATAAAACGGCTTACTTGCCCAGAAAACATCCGTCAGCAAGCACAAAGTTTAGGGTTTGTCACTGGGTTACCAACACGTGGACTAGTCAACCCACTCACGAAACCAGAGCTCTAGTACCAAGAGCGCCCACAAGCGATAAGCGTGATCAAACACCCCCTGCTGATGCTGATTCACGAGTGTTTCGACCGTTTCCTGGCGAAATAGGCCACGTTGCCGGGCAGTTTGATCAAGCAAGACATCGTGTGTCATTTCTTTCAGTTCGTTGCGGAACCAGTGGTCCAGCGGAACACCAAACCCCATCTTCCGACGCCCCCAGATTTCAGGTGGCAATAAATCGCCAAACGCGTCCTGCAAGATACGTTTTCCCCGCCCCCAACGGTACTTCAGATCGCTCGGCATCTGCGCGGCCAACTTGACCACGCGATGATCCAAGAAAGGTTGCCGGCACTCTAGCGAATGCGCCATCGATGCCGTATCCACCTTCATCATCAAGTCACCGGGAAGATAAGTCGTAAGATCCGCCAACGCCACCGCCGTCAAAGGATCTCGACGATCTGTTCGAGCCCAGGCAGACTGAAAAAAATTAAAAGGATCAGAATCGGGGAGGGAAACAACAAAATCACGCGTGTACAGATCGCTCCGCCGCCGTTCGTTAAAAATACTGATCCAATCGAAATAACGTCGCTGTGGGCCTGCCGCCAGTCCCTCGCTAAACCTCTTGAACTGTCTGAGAAATGATTTCTGTCTCGAAGAGCTTGGCAGCTTTTGCCACCATCCTGATTTGAGCAGATACTTTATTGGCACCAAAGAATCAAGAACACCGGCAAACTGCACTGCGCGATAACGTGGATAGCCCAAAAACAACTCGTCTCCACCATCACCTGTGAGCGCCACGGTCACATGCTCTCGCGTCATCTTGGAAACGTACCACGTGGGGATCGCAGAACTGTCTGCAAATGGTTCATCAAAATGCCAGACAAGTTGAGGCAGTATCTTCACGCCATCTGGGGTCACTTGAAATTCCTGATGGTCGGTTCCCAAATGGCGAGCAACTCGACGGGCAAACTCGGATTCGTCGTACTCTTTCACAGGAAAGCCAATCGAAAATGTCTTTACTGGTGTCTCCGAATTCTGCTGCATGATTGCCGTGACCAGAGATGAATCCACCCCACCAGACAAGAATGCGCCCAGTGGAACATCGCTGCGCATCCGCAACTGGATCGAAGACGTCAATGATTCTCGCAGCTCGTCAATTGCAACTCGCCGTTCCATCGGCCTGACAGTCTGTAGATCCGGTTCCCAGAAAGGCTCAATGGTTAGCGCATCGTCTCGTACGATCGCCCGGTGACCGGGTGGCAGTTTGCGAATTGATTGGAAAATCGTGGCCGGATGCGGAACATACTGGTAGGCCAGGTAGTGATCGATTGCACTCAAATCGACTTCGCGAGAAACCTGCGGAACCTGCAACAGGCTCTTCAACTGACTCGCAAAAAGAAAGCGGCGAGGCTGCTGGCAATAAACCAGGGGTTTCTGTCCCAAACGATCACGAGCAAGTACCAGCTGGCGACGCCCCATGTCCCAAATCGCAATGGCAAACATACCATTCAAGTGAGTAAAACAGTTGACTCCCTCATCCTCGTAGAGGTGCACGATGGTCTCGGTGTCTGACTGCGTCCGAAAGCAATGCCCCTTGCCTTCGAGTCGATGCCGCAATGCAGCAAAATTGTAGATCTCACCATTGAAAACCACCCAAATCGTGCGATCCTCATTCGCCATGGGCTGCTGGCCCGACGCCAGATCAATAATCGACAGGCGCCGAAACCCCAGCGCCGCACCAGGCGTGGTCCCGTAAGGCCCCCTATCGCACAATTCGCTGCGATAGGTGCCGACGTCATCCGGCCCCCGGTGGGACAGAACTTCAGTCATTTGAGCAAGAGTTGCATCGGAGATTTCCAATGCGGGCTCCGTCCAGATTCCGCCGGTGATACCACACATCCGCATCGACACCCGCAGAGAACTGCCGGACAGCACCATCCAAATCCGGCTGACTGAAATTCAAATTCGGTGCAGGAAGTTGACGGGACCCGCCGCCCAACCAACAGTTTCACGCACACTCTCCGTGAATCGCCATCATCCTGTTTTTAGGGATCTTCTGCTAGCGGAATTTACCCACCAAGCAGGTAACATCAATGACACCTGGAAAGCGACCGAGTCGCGGCACGCTCACTCACCACCGGTGCCGGAAGCAACTTGCCAAGTAATCTGTCGACGTGTTCAATTGAGACATCTTTGGTACGGCGGGATATTGCAGTTCTTGGTGGTTCATTCATAATCCACCTCGACTGAACGACACCCTCTCGACGTTGTTGGTAAAGTCAGACACTGCGTGTCGGCGTCTGGCATCACAAGAAGATCTACCCTGGCGACATCAACGCCCCCTCCCGGTTGCCGCGCCTGTGACGATGCCACTCGACGATTCTCGTGGCACCATCCGCCCAATGATGCGACTGGCGTTACCGGTCTTTGTATCGCAATCTTTGATTCTGATTGTCGGTTATACCGACTGGTGGCTGACTGGCCATTACCTCGCCGGATCCGCGCCCAAAGCGGCAATGGGGTTGATGGCATATTACATGTGGATGCTGCAAAGCCTGTTCTCTGTTTTCCAGATTGGCGCCACAGCCTTGGTAGCTCGTTTTACCGGAGCGCGCCAGTCTCATCGTGCAGAGCGTGTACTCCACCAGGCACTGCTCGCCGGCCTCGCGCTGGCCAGTGTGGCCACATTGATTTCCAGCTTCGTAGGCGATTCTTTTGTCCGGTTGATGCAATTGGAAAGCGACGCTGCCCAGCTGGCAGCTGAATACGTTTGGATTGTGACGCCAGTGATCCCGGCGATCATGGTGCTGAGTATCGGTTCCTCCTGTCTATCGGCAGCGGGTGACACGTTAACTGGTGCCCTGATCTCAGCTCTGGCGGTACTCATCAACGTGTTGGTCGGAGCTTCGTTGGTGATCGGCTGGGGGCCCATACCTCAACTTGGCTGGCGTGGGCTGCCTATTGGCACGCTTACTGCCGAGTGCACCGCCGCTCTGATCATGTGTTTCACGTTAATACGCGGTCGTGCGGGAATGCGGTTGCGATTACGACAAATGCGTCCCCATTCAGCGACAATGCGGCGGCTATTAAGAATCGGTATTCCAGGCGGCATCGACATCGCTACGATGCTGGGATGCCAACTCGGCTACTTCGCCATCATTGGAACACTGGGAACCGTCGCCACCGCAGCTCACGGGCTGGGAGTCCAAATTGAGGCGTTAGCTTATCTACCGGGACATGCTTTTAGTATCGCCGCATCAACGCTGACCGGACAATACCTGGGAGCAGGAAAGCCTCAGCAGGCAACCCGCTGCGCGCTTACATGCTGCCTGGCAGGGGGAAGTTTCATGACTGTTGTCGGCCTTGGCTTCTTTTTCAAGAGCGACCAGATCACACTCTTCTTCACTGGTAATCCAGATGACCCCGCCGGTGCACTTGCCGCTCACCTGCTGCAAATAGCCGCGGTGTCCATGCCATTCCTCGCAACGATGATGATCTTATCGGGCGCGCTACGAGGTGCCGGCGACACCCGTTGGACACTTATGACCACGACTTTTGGACTGATTCTGGTACGCATTCCCGGCGCCTGCTGGTTGGCCTGGTACGGCCTACGTGTTCCGGGAACGGATTGGGTCGTGACAGGTGTAATTGGCGCGTGGATTGCCATGGTGGCAGACGTCGCCGTACGAGGCCTTTTGCTCTTGGGACGCTTCTACCACGGCGGCTGGCGCACAATCAAGGTATAGTTCGGGACACTCGTGAACCGAAGAAATTTTGAGAGAGTACCTGGAGCGTGCCAGGAAACCAGTGCCACCCAATAGCCACAAACACCAAGCCAATCGACAAGCAAAACACGACAGGTCGCCACCTCTTGCCGATTGGCATAGCTTCACGGTGTAACTCGAGAAAGTGTAAATCGCGTTGAAAACAATCGATTTCCTCTTTCGCAGCACTCAGTTTGCGTTATGATAATGGCCCCACCAGCTAGCTAGTTTGAGGTTTGATCTTCCCAATACGTCGTATTTGCCCGCGTGTGATTACGCGCCACCTCAACGGTAATCCGGACGTCTCCACGAAGTCCTGATTACTGTGATGCTGGCGGAGCTCCCCCCGCTGGAAGCCACGTGTCGTCAACGCAGGTCGTAAACAGGGACCATTCGTGGACCTTGGCGAACGGCAGAACAAATCTATCCAATTCCCCGTGTTGTAGTTCCTGGAGATTGGCTCAGCGTTGTACGCCTTTTCTGGTAGGAATCCTGCAGCAAGGGAAAACTAGTCGGTAATCGGTTAACTCGAATTGGGATGTAATCCCCGTCCCGGCGCGTCCAATACATCACATTGGATCCACCAGTCCTCAAGAAAATGGTTTAGCGGCAAGACAATGAATCTGGAACGGTTACGGAATGTCGGTATTTCGGCGCACATCGACTCAGGGAAAACTACGCTCAGTGAACGGATTCTGTACTACGCCGGCAGGATCCATAAGATCCAGGAAGTGCACGGTGGAGGTACCGGCGCCACCATGGACCACATGGAACTGGAAAAGGAACGGGGCATCACCATTACCAGTGCTGCCACTTCCGTAGACTGGAACCAGGCGCGAATCAACTTGATCGACACTCCAGGTCACGTTGACTTTACCGTGGAAGTTGAACGCAGTCTGCGAGTTCTCGACGGGGCCGTGCTTGTGTTGTGCGCCGTGGGCGGTGTCCAGGCCCAGTCACGAACCGTTGATCGCCAAATGAAACGCTACGGCGTGCCGCGTCTGGCTTTCATCAACAAGATGGATCGTACTGGCGCAGAGCCACTGCGCGTCAGCCAAGAGATACGCGACGAACTGGGAACCGATGCCATTCTGATGCAGTTGCCGATTGGTTGCGGTGACCATTTTCAAGGTGTAATCGACCTGATATCGATGCAGGCAATCTATTTCCATGGCGAACAAGGGGAAAAACTAGAGCACAGCACGATTCCATCTGAGTATGCAGTAGACGCCCAGCAAGCGCGTGCCCGGATGCTAGAATCCCTTGCCATGTACAGTGATGAACTGATGGAACAACTGCTGTCGGAAGCCGAAGTTCCCCAGGAAGTGATCCATGAAGTCATCAAGAATGCCACACAGCAGCAAGGAATGACGCCCATTTTCTTGGGGTCCGCTTACCAGAACAAGGGAGTGCAACCGCTGCTAGATGCCATCGTTCGCTATCTGCCCTCCCCGAAACAACGCGCGATTAGTGCCGAAAATCTCGCCGAAGAAGGAACAACCATCCGGCTCGAAGCCGATCCCAAGCAATCGTTTGTTGGAATGGCATTCAAGATCGTTGATGACCCTTTTGGACAACTCACGTTCATCAGAATCTACCGAGGCAAGATCCTCAAAGGCGCGACATACGTCAATCAACGAACCGGTCGCAAGGAACGATTCAGTCGTATCCTGCGCATGCATGCGGACAAACGGGAAGAAATTGACGAAGCGTTGGCAGGCGATATCGTGGCGGTCATGGGAATCGACTGCAACAGCGGCGACACCTACGCTCCCCAATCCAATATTTGCACGCTCGAGAGCATGTTTGTTCCCGAGCCCGTGATCAGCATTGCCATTACCCCACGCAAACGCGTCGATGTCGACCGCCTCGGTAAAGCACTGATGCGTTTTCGACGCGAAGATCCTACGTTCCGCGTGTTTTCCGACGAAGAGACCGGGGAAATGCTGATTTCCGGAATGGGTGAATTGCACCTGGAAGTTTATCTCGAGCGCATTCGCCGCGAATACAAGGTCGAACTCGACGCGAGTCCACCCAAGGTGAGTTACCGCGAAGCGCCGACTGTCACCGCAGAATTCAATTACAAGCACCGTAAACAGACCGGTGGATCAGGTCAGTATGCACACATCGTAGGACGACTCACCGTCCTGCCCACCGACGCTGAAGATGCGTACACATTCGAAGAAAATATTGTGGGTGGACGAATCCCCAAACAGTACATTCCAGCCGTCGAGAAGGGATTTCGCAGGTGCCTCTTGAAAGGCCCGGTCGCCGAGTACCCTGTCGTTCGTCTTGGTACGGTACTCGAAGATGGTTCCTACCATGAAGTGGACAGCAGTGATCGCGCTTTTCAGTTATGTGCGGAAGCATGTTTTCGCGAAACGTTTCGCAAGACAAAGCCGGTATTGCTCGAGCCAATCATGAAAGTTGAGATTGAGTGCCCGGAAACACAGCAGGGCCCAATTGCGGGTGATATTACGAGCCGCCGCGGTGTGATCATGACCACGGGATTGCGTGATGGGACTTCACACCTGACGGCTGAAATCCCGCTCGCAGAACTGTTTGGGTACGCAACCGATCTCCGCAGTCTGACACAGGGCCAAGGGACGTTCACAATGGAACTCCATGCGCACCGACGCGTTCCAGCCAGCATTCATGAAGCTGTTGTCACTGAGCGCCGCAAGCAGCTGGCGACCGCCAACAGCTAATTCCGGCCTACCTGATACCTGATACGGCAACGACACTGGAGCGGGTTGCGTTCTATTTGCGCTCGCATCGTCGGCACGTCAGGGCCGCAGTCCGCGCAGCTGTTTTTCGGAGAACAGGCTATACTCGCGGCCATGAAACGACGCATGGCTCAACTCCCACTACACACCGGCAAGGCGCCGCCATGGCTGTTTCGCAGGATGACCAGATTGGCCGGTGGCATCGCAACGGCCATTGTCGAAGAGTTTGGCGAACAGGAGTTGCTTCGACGGCTCTCAGATCCCTGGTGGTTTCAGACATTCGGATGTGTACTCGGTTTTGACTGGCACAGCAGCGGACTCACCACCGTTACTTGTGGCGCTTTGAAGGAAGCCTCGCGAAAAATCGGCCGGGACCTGGGAGTCCTGGTGGCAGGTGGCAAGGGGGGCACAAGCCGTAAGACTCCCAGGGAAATCGCGGACGCAGCCGAGCGTTGGGCGATCAGTAACGGAGAACAACTCGTTTCCGGGTCGCGGATGAGCGCCAAAGTCGATTCGGCGGCCGTCCAGGATGGCTTCGATCTCTATCATCACGTTTTCTTTTTTACCGCAGACGGTGAGTGGTGTGTCGTACAGCAGGGAATGAACACCTCGAGCGGTTGGGCACGTCGCTATCATTGGCTCGGCGAAACTGTCAGTGATTTTGTCACAGAACCGCATCAAGCGGTACAAAACCTGCCCAAACAGGAGTCCCCACCCGATCAACTGGTACGTCAGAAATCGACGTTGAACATGGTCGCTCACGAAGCAGACGCGAATCGTCAAAGTTGTGCCGAATTGGCCTGCCAAAACCCAGACTGGGTCGTCGCCGAAATCGAACGTCTCACCGAGGGACCAACGCTATTTGCACCTCAACGCCATCCGCTGTTACCGCACGACGCAAACCTACCGCGTTTGCGACAACTGGTCATTCGAGCCCACGAAAATCACCCCCAGGATTTTTCCACGTTATTAGGAACGAAAGGCGTCGGCGGCGCCACCATTCGTAGTCTGGCGCTACTAGCGGAGGTCATTTTCCAGAATCCGGTTTCACACCGCGACCCTAGCCGCTCAGCGCCGGCCACACCCAAATGGGCGGATTACGCCTTTGCCCACGGAGGCAAGGACGGCACGCCGTTTCCGGTCGACCGCCAAGGTTACGACCGCAACATTCACATCCTCACCGAAGCTGTACGGCGGGCGAAACTCGGCGACAATGAGCAGTTCAGCGCACTCAAACGACTCGCCCAGGCTACCTCCCTAGTGGACTGTACATCGGCCCGGAAAGGCTGACCCCGCCGCCCATCGAGTGACCGCCACAAAACAGGGCGGCCTGGCGAACTTTACCGATTATGATGATTGTAACGGTGATAGGGCTCAGATCGCTTGAACGCGGGTGGAATACGCTGCAGCCGAACACTCCACCTCTCCGAAGGACACCCTACGTGGAGACACCTGGTTTGCGGCCGCCTGCGATGACAACTTGTCAATCGCTCCGTAACCCCTGAAAGACTCACCGGCAGATGCGCACCTTGGAAAAATACCGCTCGCTCCTACCGGCAACTGCCGCTGTACTGGCCATCGTAATTCTGTCCGACGCAGGCTCGTCGGCGACTGCCCAGGAACATCCGGCCGCGTTACCTCAAGCCAGCAAAGAGAGCACACCGGCGCCTCGTCTATCGCCCCGTGGACAACGTTGGCCCCGTGCGGGAGGGATGCCTCGGCGGAAAGAACGCGGACCGATTCATGACATCGACGTCGCCATCGCGCCAGGCCCTGGCCGAGTACCTGCCAGTCAGGAAATCGACGATGCGTCCAAACGTTCTCAAGAACAGCCTCGCATACAGCGCAATGCCAAGCAGCCGATCCGTTTCACCTGGAAAGCACCAGGGCTCCACCATTACCCACTTTACTTTGAAGACGACCTAATTGAGCGGCAAGGAGACTTACGCCCACTGGCCAGCGTACATAGTGGCATTCACTTCTTCGCGAGCCTGGCGGTACTTCCGCTCCGGTTGGCCCGTCCGGCCCTAGCCTCTCCGGCGCGTAACCACCCCGAGCCTCACGCTACCTCTCTACGACGCTAGAATCTGCAGCAGTACACGCCTGAACCTGACGCGGGCGGCACGCGCATCTACAATCTGGTCCATGCGCCATTGCGGGTTACTCAATTACGCACCGCAGCAATAGAATGGCACACCGACCAGCCGATCCCTGGTCGATTCGATCGAGTTGCCCCACAATGGGGCTTTCCGTCTGAAGACCAGCCAACTGCCCATGCTCACACCTGACGACATCCTGGGACCTGAGGGACGTATTGCGGCGCGGCTCCCGCATTATGAAGAGCGGCCACAACAACGGGAAATGGCGAATGCCGTCGCCGCCGCCCTTCGCGAAGGACATCACCTGATCAGTGAGGCGGGAACCGGTGTCGGCAAGAGTTTCGCCTACCTGGTGCCGGCGATCCTGGCGGTCACGGAGGAAAACGCTGGTGCGAATGCCGCCACAAACAAACGTATCATCGTATCAACTCACACAATCAGTTTGCAGGAACAACTTGTCCAGAAAGACCTCCCACTCCTGAACAGCCTGATTCCGCGCGAATTCAGCTTCGTCCTGGCGAAAGGTCGGCGCAACTACCTCAGCCGCCGACGCCTTGGGACTGCCCTGTCACGTGCCAACCAGCTACTCCAATCAGACGAAGAACTAGACGAACTGCAGAGTATCCGTAACTGGGCACAGGATTCACGAGATGGCTCATTGAGCGACCTCGAAACACAGCCGCGTGCCGCGGTCTGGGACGAGGTGGCCAGTGACAGTGGGAATTGCCTGGGAAAACGCTGTCCGACATACGACCAGTGTTTTTACTTTCGGGCTCGCCGTCGCATTTACAACGCGCAAATCTTGATTGTGAACCATGCGTTGCTGTTCAGCGACCTGGCGTTACGCCGAGTGGGTGTCAGTCTGCTCCCAGATTATGACGCCATCATTCTTGATGAGGCCCACACGCTCGAAGCTGTGGCCGGTGACCACCTGGGCTTGGGTATCTCATCGGGCCAAGTTCGTTATGTGCTCAACCGGCTGTACAACGAACGCACTAACAAAGGGCTGCTAGTCCACCACCAACTCGCGCAAGAGCAGGAGCAGGTCTTGTTTTGCAAGCGTCGCGCTGAAGAGTTCTTCGTCGACTTGCATGAGTGGTTACAAGCTCGCCCCGGCGGTAATGGCCGAGTCCTGAAGCCTGAGATCGTCCGCAATCGGTTGTCTGGTCCACTTGAACAACTAGCTCAGATGCTACGCGACTATGCGGAGCGACTGGATGACGAAAGCGACCGGCAGGATGTCCTTTCAAGTCACGACCGTCTGATGGCACTTTGTGGTGACATCGAGTCCTGGCGTACCCAGCAGCTGACAGACAGTGTCTATTGGCTGGAGAGCACCCGTTCTCGCCAGCAACTCCGTATACGTCTCGCGGCAGCGCCTATCGACGTGGGACCGCAATTACGTGAGCACCTGTTTGACATAACGCGGTCTGTCATCATGACGAGCGCTACTCTGGCAACTGGCAAGAACGATTCATTCGACTTCTTCAAATCACGTGTTGGCCTCACCCAATGCATCACAGAACGTCAAGGCAGCCCGTTCGATCACGAGAAACAGGTGCAACTCGTGGTCGTCCGCAATATGCCGGATCCCAATCGGGAACAAGACGCGTTTCACGAACGTTGCTGCGCCATGATCCGACGTTATGTCGAACGCACCGACGGACATGCCTTTGTGTTGTTTACGAGTTACCAGATGCTTCGCAAGTGTGCGACCGCATTGACACCGTGGCTGGCGGAACAAGATATGGCAATCTACAGCCAAGCCGACAACATACCACGCCAGAAGTTACTGGACCGTTTCAAGAACAACCCCCGGGCGGTACTTTTCGGCACCGATAGTTTTTGGCAGGGCGTCGATGTACCCGGCAGCGCCCTGCAAAACGTAATCATCACACGACTGCCCTTTAGTGTCCCCGATCAACCCTTGTTGGAAGCAAGGTTGGAAGCCATACGGGCTGCCGGGGGCAACCCGTTCCGCGATTACCAGCTCCCTGAAGCAATCATCAAATTGCGGCAAGGATTCGGCCGCTTAATCCGAACTCGACGAGATCAGGGAATGGTCGTACTTCTCGACCCCAGAATTTCCACGAAGCCCTACGGTCGACTCTTCGTTAATGCGTTACCCAAATGCGATCTGGTCGAAGAGGATGCGACACCTGACGACGAGCAAGTCTGGGATGATTGGTAAACCGATGCACAACGCTCGCCGGCTACCTCGACGAGCTCTGCAGCGACAGTTGCTGTCGTTGCCCGGACAGAGCCGCCTGCCACAGCCGAGGGTTGCAATGACCCTTACTCAACGAAGCAAGGGATCTTCACCGACATCACTTAGGAACCCGCTTCGTCGTCGGCTTCCTGGACATTCAGCTTGAGCCACTGCAAACGTCGCTGCTGCTGTCCTGGCGCTACTTTGGAGATCGGCTGCAACTGCCATGATGCCCGGGGTGTTTCAGCCAACTTCACCTTGAATTTCATCATCTTACCGCGTCGCACGACCAGAACTTCCCCGGTGTCTCCAGGCTTGTATCGTTTGAGTCGATCACCCCAATTCCCGGCGAGCACACGAAATCCATCCCAAGCCACAATTTCGTCATCGACATTGACTCCTGCCC
The DNA here is from genome assembly GCA_002709225.1 of Planctomycetaceae bacterium. Classification (GTDB taxonomy): domain Bacteria; phylum Planctomycetota; class Planctomycetia; order Pirellulales; family Pirellulaceae; genus UBA9264. Next base: position 56,687 of record PAQH01000015.1, on the reverse strand, counting down.
GATAAGCCGGGCTGTCGCGAATCACCCGTGACACTAGCAATTGCCCTTCGCGAGCACGTGTTGCAACACCAAACCACGGACTCGAATCCTGGGCGGCCTGAACGGCGTCACCCTGACCTTTTTTTTCCGGCCGAAACTCCAACCCCCACCAAGCCAACGCCGGGCTGAAATCAAGCGTCCCGGGCAAATCGACATGCTCTTGAAACCACGGGGCCAAGTCTGCACCGGCCACTTGACTCGCCAACCCGCGAAAGTCCTGTGAAGAATAGCCGCGTTCCCCAGCATGCTGCTGATAGAGTTCCCGCATCAGATCGTCGAGCGACTTCTGCCCATCCGTGACCTGGCGAATCTTGGCATCCAATAAGAATGCAACAGCCGCGCCTTTGGTGTAATAACTAATACGAGCATTGCCCGCGTTTTCGTCTGGTCGATAAAACTTGATCCAGGTGTCGTGTGAAGAGTCTCTCAGAGACTGCACGAGTCGTCCGGGCGTTTTCCTTACCGACTCAATAATCCTGGACAGTCTCTGTAAATACTCTTTCTGAGTGCACAGACCTGCGCGCACCAACGCCAGATCCTGGTAATAACTGGTGATCCCCTCGGCAATCCACAACGTGGGAAAATAAACCTCGCGTGCATAGTCGTATTCAACAAGTTCACGCGGCCTTAACCGTCGCACATTCCAAGTGTGGAAAAACTCGTGGCTTACCAAGGCCAACCAAGCCAGGTAATCTTTCCGTCTCCCGTAATTCCACCGGCTAGTCATCAACAGAGTACTGTTGTCATGTTCCAATCCACCACGGCTCTCCGTAACCAGGTTAAAAAAAACATAGCGAGGGTAAGGGACCGACCCCCACATCCGCTGATGCTCCTCCACTAGCTTTGCGGCAGCCCGCGCCGCCGCAGCGCCATCCCATAGCCCGTCGCCTCCCTGATTCACTAACCAGTGTTCACGGCCACCCACTCGAAAAGGAAACACCGTCGGATTGCCCGCCAAGATTGGTGAGTCAACGAGCTCGTCATAATTCTGTGCTTGGTAGGCGTGCGGGTTCTCTCCCGGCAGCAACTCCAATGCACAAATGGAACGCTTCCAAGATGAGGGCAATTCGAGGTAGACACGATGTGGCCGGTCCTCACCGCCGCGCAGTGTAAGAAACGCTGGAGCACCATTTAGAACAGCGAATTCGTGGTCAACCCAATTGGTTCGCACCGACATTTCTCGGCAATACAACCGATATTTGATCCGGACCCTCTCCTGCCCCTGCGTCCCCACTTCCCAGACATGTTTATTGCGTTTCTCGATTGACAAGGGCTGCCTCGCGTCCGTCGTAGATGCTTCCAAGCCTTCAATATGACGCGCGTACTCTCGAATCAAGTACGATCCGGGCGTCCAAGTCGCCATTGTGATTTCAATCGTATTTCGACAACCCGTGGGAATCACGGCCTCGATGTCCGCGTAGTGATTCTTGGCCTGTGGAAAACGAACCGTGTATTCGATCGGGTCCGCAGCATTCAGCCAAAGCGGCAACAGCGTCGACACGATCGCGATGCAACGCGTGGTCGCGAAGCGCCCAACTAAACAACGAGTGGCCATCTGTTCGATCCTTTGTCGCTAAGGCCGTGGAACCGTTGGGCGCAACACCGTTGTCCTGCTCCGACTACAATGTCGTGTCCGAGTCATCGACAACAAAGCGGGAACGGATGGCAGCGTCTGCATCCCTACCGCTACTATAGTCACACCTGGCAAGCAAGCGAGTTTGGCACAAACGAGCCACCGGCGAAGAAGCGAGATCCTGTCAATTCCGCTACCCAGGCAGCGTACTAAGACTCGGACGCTGTGCCTAGGATTGCTCGGAGAGTGCCTTCCAGAGCTTCGGTGGAGACATCGGCAAGTCCGTCATTCGAACACCAACCGCATTATGTATCGCAATTGCGATCGCTGCGGGAGGCGGCACAATTGGCGTCTCACCAACACCGCGAACTCCGTACGGATGATCCGGATTAGGTACTTCGACAATAATCGTATCGATCATCGGTACATCAAGAAACGTCGGAATCCGGTAGTCGAGAAAACTGGCGTTCTTCATCTGGCCCTGGTCATCGAAGAAGTATTCTTCGTTCAGTGCCCAGCCAATGCCCTGTACGGCGCCACCCTGCATTTGCCCTTCGACATAGCTGGGATGAATCGCCTTGCCGGCGTCCTGAATCACCGTGTAACGCAAAATCGTGGTCTTTCCGGTGTCCGGGTCAACTTCCACATCAACCAGATGAACACCAAACCCGTTTGTCGCGCCATCGGGAGCAACCGTCGCGCGGCCCACAATCGCCTCTCCCGTTGCATGGAGTTTTTCCGCCAACTCAGCAAACGTGAGCGAGTCGCCATTATGGCTATATACTCCACTCTCGACACTGACCTGCTCAGGGGGGCAGTCCCATAACGCCGCAGCCCGGGAAGTCATCTGGTGTTCGATATCTAGTCCAACTTTGTACGCAGCTAAACCAGTGGCAAAGGTCACACGGCTGCCACCTGTCACGTCGGTATAGCCCACACTATCGGTGTCTACGACCTGGGGATTTACTTCCTCTGCAGTAATCCCCAACGTCTCTGCTAGTTGCATGGCAATCGATGCGCGTGACCCACCAATATCCGTGGAGCCCTCTGTCAACGTGACAGTCCCATCAGGATTCACATGCGCACTGGCGCTCGATTTGAGTCCGCAATTAAACCAGAACCCAAGCGCTACACCGCGACCACGATTCGGGCCTTCCAGTGGACTGTTCCAATGGTCACTGGCCTGCGCGGCTTGCAAAACCTCTACACATCCAATGCGTGGGTAGACGGGTCCATCAACGCGACGTGTTCCCTCAGTGGCTGCATTCTTGAGACGAAACTCCAGAGGATCGATAGCGAGCTTTTCGGCTAATTCATCCAGCACGGTCTCGCACGCCAATGCAGCATGGGTGGACCCCGGTGCGCGATACGCCTGCGTCTTGGGCTTATTGAGGACGACGTTGTAACCATCCACTTTCGCATGTTCAAAATCGTAACAGCTAAATACGCACATACAGGCGGGACCAATCGGTCCACCAGGAAACGCGCCGGCATCAAAGGCAATCCAGGCTTCGCCCGCAGTGAGCTTACCGTCTTTAGTCGCTCCCAACTTGACGCGCATGAAGGATCCTGGCGTCGGCCCGGTCCCTTCAAAAACCTCGTCACGCTGCATGGTCAGTTGCACCGGACGGCCGGACTTTTTGCTGAGCAACGCAGCGACTGGCTGGAGATAGACGGTGATCTTCCCGCCAAAACCACCACCTATTTCGCAAGGAACGACTTTCACCTTGGAAATCGGAATTTGCAGAATCTCAGCGGTTTGTGTACGGCACGCAAAAGAACCCTGCGTCGAGGTCCAAACAGTCACATTCCCATCTTCGTTCCAATCCGCGGTCGCAACATGCGGTTCGATGTATCCCTGGTGCACAGTCGCCGTCTTGAATTCACGCTCAACCACCAGATCGGCCGCCGCGAAACCCGTCTCGACGTCACCCTTGAGAAAATGGATCTCCTTATCCACGTTGCTGGGCGTCTCGGACTTCTGCCCCATGTCGTCTGTAAACACATTGTCGTGTAACAGCGGCGCATCTTCATGCATCGCATCCAACACCCAGGTCACCGCCGGCAAAGGCTCATATTCCACCTTGATCTTCTCGATCGCTTCAGCCGCTATATGCACATTTGCAGCAGCGACCGCCGCCACTGCCTGCCCCTTGTACAACACCTTCTCCCTGGCTAAGACGTTGTCCCCAAGATGAGCCATATTGACGACCCCCTCACCCAGATCGGCCATCTTGTCGACGAGGTCGGGCATATCGGTTGTCGTAATTACCGCAAAAACCCCCGGATGCGATTCGGCTTCCGACGTATCGATCGAGAGTATCCTGGCGTGGGCGTGCGGACTGCGGAGCACTCTTCCGTACAGCATCTTCGAGAACTTCACATCGGCGCCGTACTTGGCCTTACCCGTTACTTTATCCGCACCATCATGGCGTATCGGCCGGGTACCAATGACCTTGTACTGTGAGCCTGAAGTTGGTGTGTTCATCCTCTCAAGTCCTGTACTGACACAGTAATGGAGTACCTGTCCGAGATCATCAGTCGTAAAACTGTTTTGCGGCCAACGAGCTTACGGAACGCCTTTCAACCTTCCTCGCCACAGTGGACAAGCCACTGCGAATCACGCAGTACTCATGTTGCCGATTGCAGGCGCTCGGCAGCCTCTTGAATCGATCGCACGATCTTATCATATCCCGTACACCGGCAGAGATTACCCGCCAGGTTGAACCGAATTTCCTCTTCTGTCGGATTGGGATTTCGATCCAGCAAAGCCTTCGCGCCGACAATGAAACCGGGTGTACAAATCCCACACTGTAACGCCGCACCTTCGAGGAAACACTGCTGCAATGGATGTAAGTGTCCTTGCTGTGCGATCCCTTCAATCGTCGTAATTTCGGCGCCTTCCGCCTCCACCGCTAGCACCAGGCAACTATCGACTGGAAGACCGTTCAACATCACGGTGCAGGCACCACAGTTACCGTTATTACAGCCTTCCTTGGAGCCTGTCAGATCGAGGCCCTCACGAAGCACTTCCAATAAACTCTGTCGAGGCTCGCAAAGAAATTCCGTTTCTTCACCGTTGATGGTTGTTGTCACGTGTGTCTTCTTAGCCACGTTTCGCTTCCTTGAAGAAGATGCTCTCGGCCTGCTACCGAACTTTTTTGGCCCTGGTCATTCTTTGGGCCCGGCCGAGTGATGTCGATGCCTGGTGACCAGTCCTGCACTGGCAACCTCTCATACCGACAATTCACTGGCTAGTAGGACCTTAACTCTCTTGAATTCTCCGATGTGCCAGCGCCAATGTACGTTGCGTCAACACACCCGCCAGATGCACTCGAAATTCCACAGTTCCACGCATGTCGTCGATCGGCGATGCCACTTGTCGTGCCAATGCACCTGCCGCGGCAAAATTCTCTTCGGTGGGTGCTTTACCGACCAAGAACTGACTCGCCTCCTCGGCCAGCACCGGCGTCGGCGCTACGGCGCCCAGCGCGATGCGTGCAGATTGAATTGTGCTTCCCGAATCATCCAATTCCATCCATGAGGCGGCCGACGCCACCGCGATATCCATTTCATTACGGGGAATAAAACGTTGATACGCGGACCCCGCGCTTGCCGATTGTGGAGGTAACGTCAGCGTCGCCAGCAGTTCTCCCGGTTGCAGCGAGTTTTGTCCCGGTGCGGTGCAGAACTCATGCACTGGAATGCTACGACGCCCCTCCGGTCCGGCCAAGTGGCAAACGGCCTGGTACACCAGTAGCGGCGGTATTGAGTCCGCTGCGGGTGATGAGTTACACAAATTCCCGCCCACACTAGCTCGGCTTTGAATCTGCCAGCCACCGATGATTCGTGTCGCGTCTACCAGCGCTGGGTAAGCTTCGGCGACATCAGCGGTAGTATTTACCTGGTAGCAAGGGGTAGCCGCACCCAAACACAACCCGGAGTCGGTAGCGTAGTCTAGCTGCAGCAATTCCGGGATTTTTTTGACGTCGATGACCAGGTCTGCGGCACGCATCCCTTCACGCAATTGCACCAGGATGTCGGTCCCCCCTGCCAGCACGCATGCGCGTCCCCCCGCATCCCGCAAAGCCGTCGCGGCGGCTGCGAGGTCCGTGGGCGCAACGTATTCAAATCCACTCAACGTTGTCAGCCCTCCCATTCACGTCGATTACGACCCTATTTACCAGGGCCACAAACGCGGTTCCTGTTACCATTTGACAGCGACTGGAACTATGGTCATGTCCGCGGTGGGTTGTCAAGTCGCGGCCAGACAAAATAGGACAGCAACCGCACACCGCTGGCACTACGAAAAGCCAAACTCTCGACGGGCCCTACTGATTAGCACCCAGTGTTGCCATTTCCGCACCCAACAAACGAACGTACTCTCTTTGCCGCCCCGCCGACGCGACGTGGGGTAAATTTGCGGCCAGTGCCACATTCTCCAACGCACGTATCAACCGTTGGCATTTCGCCCACTTGCGATCCCCATCCAGCTGCTCGCGCGACAAGCGATTTAGCCGCTGCCGCAACTGGGAAAATCTTTTGTAACTCGCGTGGGACTCAACGCACTCGACGACGGCATCTGCCTCTTCTTGAATGATGGGCGCCGCACTGGGGTGCCAGGGATTCGCCAGTTCCGGCCAGCGATTGATGACCTCGCGCCGGATCCGCGCCGCCAGCTTGTCGTACTGACCGCGCATCTTATTACGATCCGCAAGCCTGCTCTTGTTCTCTTTGGCCAGTCGTGAAGCAACAGACCTCGCCTGTCGAGCACGCCGCGACTCAAACAACTCCAATTGACCCGAAAGTCCTTCCAGAACTACGCGTTCTTCGGCGCGAGCCAGATCGACCAGGTCCTCAAAGGCACTGTCGGGATGCCACAACCGGACTACGGGTTGCGGCGGCCGTTCGCCGCGCCGCCCCTTGCGTCGAGCCGCCTTGGACCCCGATTTTGGATATCGACTGTAGGCGCGCAGGAAAGCGTCCGAAGTCTTGACCGAGATATCAATTGTGGCCGAGGTCAGCAATGCATAGGCGTGTGCTTCCGCAAAAGACACTACTCCGTCTTCGTTGTAATCACAGCTGGAAACAGCTTGGCCGGTCCGTGTCGCCCCCAGGATCGCCGCCCAGAAATAGCTACTGTATTCCTGGTAGTTCTCTTCGTTGATGTCTGGTGTGCACCCCGCGGCGGGTCGGGTTTGAACTGTGGCATAAAAACCACAACGATTGGGTCCCGCTAATCCCTTGGAGGAATCACCCTCCTTGAAAATGACATTCGCAAACCCGCCGGAGTAACACTGCACCATAACCACGACCACGGAAACTTCCGCTGGAACTTTATCCAAATGACGCGTCCACTCAGTCATCTGAATCGGCTGATTATTCCACAAGAACAGTTGTGTATTCTCGGGTCGCTTCTTGTCCTTTGATTTGCCGCCGTGTGCGGTGACGTAAACCAGCAAACGGTCGCCGGCCTTCAGTTGCGCCCCCTGCTCGTCAAACCAATCTGCCAGGTTGCTACGGGTGGTCGCCCCCACCACACCGGGCACCTGGTGAGATCGGTAACGGTGATTCAAATAGTTCGTCTTACGAAAAATGGTCGCCAGCAGCAGATTCGCACGCGGCAAGCTGGCCTCCGTATCCAGGTATTGCAAATCGCGATTCGGGTCATCTCCATCACTGAAAAAGATGTCGTGATGAACTTGGCTTCCTGGATACTTGGCATCCAGTAGATGCTGGAAGAAGTGAACGTTCTTCTCCAAAGAAATCTGGTTACCCGTCGGTGCATAACCACCGCCCACGGTAAGAAAATAATCCTCAGCTCGCAGCGACGTTACAGCAAAGAGGAAATTCAAGAGCAACACCGTAGCCGAAAGTTCCAAGCGCGCCATGGCAACTCTCCTGCAAACTGGGAACGAACGTTGACCGTTATCTTAACCTGAAACGTACCCATCGCCGCAATTACATCCAAGAAACCAACGTCGCAGTTGCCCGCTTTACGTTCAGCATGGCATAATACGCGGACATGCAGACTATTCGCACCCTACGGGATACCATCCATGGTCGACCTTCCACTCGTATTTCGGGTTCGCCAGCAATTCCAAGATCCTCGTATAGATAACATCGCCACTGAAGCGGAGCAGCAACTGGCTCGGCTCAACCTCGGTGAGACAATCAAACCGGGCCAATCGGTGGCAATCACGGCGGGTAGCCGTGGAATTGCCAATATTCCGGTCATCATCAAAGCCATCGTCGACCACGTCAAACAGCTTCAAGGTGAACCGTTTATCGTTCCGGCCATGGGAAGTCATGGAGGCGGCAAAGCCGAAGGACAGAGGCATATTCTGGAGTCGTACGGAATCACGGAAGATTTTTGCGGCTGCCCGATTCGAGCCACAATGGAAACCGTCATCGTCTGTGATGCGACCGAAGGTTTCCCCGTCCATTTCGACAAATATGCCTCCGAAGCTGACCATGTGATTGTTTGTGGCCGTGTAAAACCGCACACCAATTTTGTGGGAGACATCGAAAGCGGGTTGATGAAGATGATGTTGATAGGTCTGGGAAAACATAACGGAGCCCGCATCTATCACCGCGCCATTCAAGACCACAGCTTCGGTCAAATAGTTCGCAGTGTCGCACGGGAAGTCCTCGCCAAATGTCGGATTGCCGCCGGACTGGCGATCGTAGAAAACGGCCTGGACGAAACAGCACTGCTGGAAGCGGTCGCTCCTGAGAATTTTGAAGAGCGTGAAAAAGAGCTGTTGGTCAAGGCAAAAGACTGGATTCCCAAGCTGCCATTTCCCACCGCCGATGTGCTTCTCATCGACGAAATCGGCAAGAACATCAGCGGCTCGGGGCTGGACACCAATGTGGTGGGAAGAAAATTTCTGGACCACCAAGCGGCGGAAAATGAATATCCCAAAGTGAAACAAATCTGCGTACGTGGCTTGACCGAAAAAACCCACGGAAACGCTGCCGGAATCGGCTTGGCGGAGTTTTGTCGTTCGCGTGTTATTCGCGAAATGGACACCTACGCAACACGTACAAATTGTTTGACCGGCGGGCACGCGACTGGGGCAATGCCACCCTTGGACTACGAAACTGACCGCGAGATGTTGGAGCACGCGTACCAAGTCGTCGGCCTAGTGGACCCTGAAGAATCCAGACTTTTGTGGATCCACAACACGCTCGAAGTCACCGAACTGGAGTGCTCCGCCGCCTACTGGGAACAAGCTAAAGAGGCAGACAATCTGGAAATACTTAGCGATCCACGACCGATGCCGGTCGGCGACGATGGCAATTTACCCGATGACTTTTTGCTCGCCAGTGAAACCGAGACTGTAGGAACGTCCTGACAGCCGCGAGACATCCCCGGTTGTAGCTCCTCTCGCAAACCACGCGGCTGCTCGCTCAAAGCTATGACACCTGCAACAACTTGTGGAACCTGTGGGGTCCCGCTGCCGCCCGATGCAGCCAAACGGGGAGTTCTGATTTGCCCCAAGTGCGCTGCCGCAGAAGAACAAACTACTCCCACTGCAACCGGACGACTAGCAACTCCACCAGCCCCCCCCGTCAATGATCCCTACCAGCAGTTTACGGTCTTTGATGAACAGACCGAGTGGATTTACGACAGCACAGAACTGACGAGTGGAACGCGTTACCAGGAACTGCCTGTCGACGTCAACAAAGTTGCGGTACCAAGACGAGTGATTTATCTCCAGGGAATCCTGCTTAGCCTGGTCGCGATCAGCTGCTTCTCTCTGGGCATGCTTGTCGGCCAACAGAATGCCACGGTAACCAACCGTCCAGCTCCGTCCCAACCTTGTCTGATCCAGGGGCTGGTGAGCTATACCAGCAACAACGGCCAACGTATGCCCGATGATCGAGCCGTCATTATCGCCATACCCGAGATGCTCAAGCTCGATGAAAAGCTAAATCACCGTGACTTGGGTATTACCGAACATCCCCCTGACACAAATCGTCACCCAGACCTGCTATTGCTGCGCACTTCAGGAGGAAACCACGCTTGGAGCAACACACGCGGTGAATACCGACTTCAGCTAGCACAAACTGGCGACTATTTCTTCCTAATTTTGTCACGACACCGCGACCGCCCTGACAATTTTGTCCACGACCGGAAGCAACTTGCGCAAATCGGCCGCTACTTTGAGTCCGCAATAGATTTACTGGGCAACAAAAGTTACCATTGGGAGCGCGTGACTATCAAGAAAAGCCGTACTTTCGACAGGGATTTTTCTCCTTGAACCGATGACCTGCTGAGCAAGGACGATTGCCCGACGTTATGTGTCGTACCACCACCACCAATCGCAACCTCTGCTTGAAAGCACAACCGATGTTCCGCGGCCTTCGCCTGACGCTACTGCTGTTCGCATTTAACTTGCCCACACTGGCTTGGGGAACGGAACCAGACACCAATACGTGGCGCGCGGGAGCCGCGCGGACCAAGATCACGCCAGACCGTATGATCTGGATGTCGGGGTATGGCAACCGCAACCAGCCCGCACAGGCCAAACTCACAGAGCTGTGGGCAAAAGCACTAGCCCTACAAGATCCCAGCGGCCACCAGGCACTTGTCATCACGCTCGATCTAGTCGGCATCGACCGTGACCTGTCGGGCAGCATTTGCAAACAAATCGAAGCCAAGCTGGGGCTGCAACGCCACCAAGTCGCGATCTGCACCTCCCACACGCACACGGGTCCCGCACTGCCCAACAATCTACGAGTACTGCACTATCTGCAAGTTGACAAAGCCCAGCAGCAGTTACTGGATGCCTACGCCACCAAGCTCGTGCAACGCGTCGTCGCTACCGCCCAGGCTGCCCTGGCCGCACTCGAACCCAGCGAGTTGAGCTGGGGTAGTGGTCGGGCCACATTTGCTGTCAACCGGCGGGAAAACTCGGAATCCGGCGTCCCCACACAACGTCTGCAAGGTGGTTTGAAAGGCCCCTTGGACCACGATGTTCCGGTACTGGCGGTCCGTAACGCCGAGGGAACGTTGAAATCAGTGTTGTTCGGATACGCCTGTCACGCTACGGTTCTGAGTTTCTACAAGTGGTCCGGGGACTACCCGGGCTTTGCGCAGATTGAATTGGAACAAAATCACCCTGGCTGTATCGCCCTGTTTTGGGCCGGATGCGGCGCAGATCAAAACCCTTTGCCTCGACGCACGGTCGCACTTGCCCGACATTATGGGCGACGCCTGGCAGCTGCGGTCGACACCATTCTGCTAACCAGCCAAATGCACCCCATCACTGGAAAACTAGAAACGTCGCATCGCGAAATCAACCTGGCGTTGGCCAAATTACCGTCCGAAGAAATGCTTAAAACGGAAGCGATGTCCTCGAATCGATTTGTCGCCACCCGAGCTCGCATGCTGCTCGCAAATCTGGAACAAGGACAGCCGCTGCCGCAAACCTATCCCTATCCTGTGAGCGTCTGGAAACTGGGCGAGGAGGTACAATTCATCGCGCTTGGAGGTGAAGTGGTAGTCGATTTTGCGATTCGCCTGAAAGCCGAACTATCGGGCGTGCGCACCTGGGTGGCCGGTTATACAAATGATGTGATGGCTTATATCCCATCCCGCCGGGTTCTCCGCGAGGGTGGTTACGAAGGCGCCTCAGCCATGGTCTACTATGGTTTGCCTGGCGTCTGGTCCGAAGATGTGGAAAAACGGATTGTCGACGAAGTGCACTATCAGCTTGCTCCCTGATCTTATCTCGTGGGAGTATTTCGCAAGGAAGGCCGTTTGCTAGCGATGGGTTCTCCTGTTCAATCACTGGAAACACAGGCCACAACGCCTGCCGCGCCAGCGCTTGCAGAAGCAGCACTCCGCCCTGAGTCTCCGGCGGCTACAACAGCGAAGACCAAAAGCCCCGCGGCGCCGTTCCACTACTACCCCTTCTGGTCGCCGCGTTTCTGGCATGGCATGACACTGGGGCCCTGGCTCCGGCTGTTACGTCGCAACGGCCTGCTCAGCGTCCACCCCTTCCGCTATCCATTGCTCATCGCAGTAACCTTCTTTTCATCTCTCAATGGTGCCCTGCGCATTGCCCAGCGGATCACACACGGCAAACGCCTGACGCAGACACCACTCCCGGCGGCCCCATTGTTTATTGTCGGTCACTGGCGCAGCGGAACGACCTATTTGCACGAACTCATGGTCCAGGACCAGCGCTTTGCCAGTCCCACCAGCCTCCAGTGTTTTCTGCCACATCACTGGCTGTTGACCGGTTGGCTGTTCAACCGCTTTGGCAGTTTCTTGCTGCCCAAGAAACGCCCAATGGATAATGTGGAAACAGGCTGGGACCGGCCGCAGGAGGACGAATTCGCACTCCTCTCGATGGGCGCGCCGTCACCCTATGAGCGAATGGCATTTCCGAATCACCCGCCCCGTCACATGGACTACCTGACCATGGAGGGACTGAGTGATGATGAGCTGGAACGCTGGAGCAGCAAACTCAAAGAATTTCTGGTCACGATCGCCTATAAGAATCCAGGCAAACAGATCATCCTCAAGTCCCCGCCCCACACCGGTCGTGTAAAACTCTTGGCCAAGTTGTTTCCCGAAGCGCGCTTCGTCCACATCTCACGCAATCCTTATTCGGTCTTTGCCTCCACACGGCGACTTTGGCAGTCACTCGATGAAGTACAAGGGCTGCAATTGCCACGCCACGAGGCACTTGACGATTACGTATTCGAATCGTTTGATCGCATGTATAGCGCATTTGAACGGGCGCGGGAGGAGCTGCCCGACGACCGCATTTGCGATGTCAAATACGAAGATCTGACACGGGACCCACTGGGACAGCTCAGCGCGATTTACCAGCACCTCAATCTGGGCGACTTCAACGCAGCCCGTGAACGGGTAACAGCATTCACCAGCAAACAACGGGACTATCGCACGAACCAGCACTCTCTGGACGAGGCAACGCGAAAGACCATCTACCAGCGCTGGTCAGGTTATTTCCGACGTTACGGTTACGATGCCTGAAAATCCGCTGCCGGCACAGGCCATGGTAAATGCGCCAAAGCCGCCCTTACCATTACTGATCACCGGGATCGCTGGCGTTGCCGGCTACAACGCCTTCCACTACTTTCGCGAGCGTTACCCGGGACAGGTAATCGGCACACGTCGTGCCGACAATCGGCGTCTCACTGGTGAAGGAGTTGCCGCCTGCGACATTCATGACCCCGTACGTCTGGAGGAACTCTTTCAACTGCACTCGTTCGCGGCAGTACTGAACGCAGAAGGAACCTGCGCGCTGCGCAGTTGCGAACTTGACCCACCACTGGCATGGCGAATCAATGTACTGGGTGTCGCCAACCTCCTGCGTTTACTGCCACCCACAACCCGACTGATTCACTTGTCCATTGACCTGGTCTTTTCCGGAAACGGCGCTGGGGGCTATCGCGAAAACGATCCCACGGATCCTGTTACGGTCTACGGCAAAACGATGCGGCAAGCCGAGCAGCTGGTACTCGATTCCCACCCAGCGGCGACCGTACTGCGCATCTCGCTGCCGATGGGTATCAGCTTCAACGGACACGCTGGCGCCATCGACTGGATCCAGGCACGTTTCCAGGCGAATAAGCCGGCCACGCTGTATTACGACGAAGTCCGCACCCCAACCTACACAGATTGTCTGAATCGCACGATCGAACGGATATTGGCAGCCCCCAACCGCGCTGACGGCCCTTTTTCCGGCCTACTTCATGCCGGCGGCACGCGTCAGTTGAGCCTGTACCAGATCGCACAAATCGTCAACCGCATCGGCGGCTATGCCCCGCATCTGCTGATCGGCTGCCCCCGTCAGGCAGCGGGGCCCGTACCACCACGGGCCGGCAATGTCACGCTCAATTCAAGCCGCCTGACAGCGCGACTCGGATCGGCGCCTTTTACACCCTGGCCACTGGATGACGGGCAGGTACCGACCGATCGGCAATGGCATCACGCACGGCAGGGCGGTGAATCCCCCGACCTGCTGGCAAACACGCTCTATCGCAATCCGATCTATTCAGGCGACGCAAAGTAAACAGAAGACAACACCTCCGGTCGCTATGCCTCAGCCGTTGCTTCATCCTGGCCCGATTCTTCAACAGGCTTACCAGTTATATCAAGTACCTTATAGCCACCGATCGACTTGTAGTACATGAACAGAACAAGGAATCCGATCGTCATGCCAACCGGTACGAACGCGGTAAGGCGGAGCGCCCGGCGTCCCCCACTGTTGTACGCCTCCACAACAATCGGCGCATCATGTTCTAAATTCGCGATCAAGGCGTCAGCATCGTCCTGCGAAATATTTTCGGCCGTGACGCCGGCTTGAATCTTCGTTCTTGCCTCTTCCACCGCACCATTCGCAGCAGCGTCGAACTCCAATGCGGGCTGCTGCTTGGCTGTGTCGATCTGGTTGTATTTATAACCAAAGAACGCACCTTCTTCATTCGACTGGTAACGGGCATGAACCTCTTGGTCGAGTTGTTCGAGCGCGGCGTTCGCACTAATTGCTTGCTTGACACCAATAGCTGGTCCACCGATCAAACCAACGGAGATCATTCCTGCAGCCCCTAACGCGCTCATGGACACCGCGCCGCATTGCGGATAGCGCTCTCCGGCGATCGCAAGCATCGTCGGCCAGAGGAATGCCTTACCCAGACTGTACAGCGTTGCGGCGGCAAAGATGACTCCAACCGTCGTTGAATAACCGAGCGCTAGCAGCCCGAGAACTGCCAAGACAGAACTCAACAGAAGCAAGCCGACAGGATTGAGTTTGTGCACGATTGGGCCTGCAAAAAATCGCAACACAAACATCAACAGCGAGGTATAGACCAGCACAATCACCGAATTGGTAACCAAATTCTCCATCAATCTGGTTTGCCAGGAGTCGACCCCCAGCTCCATGTAGCCAATGAGTCCATGCATCACAATCAGTATTAGGAACGGCAGCGATATAAAACAACTGAATAGCACGCCAAAATCAGTCTTGCCACCCTGCGAAACCGTTGCGGGGTAGGTTGCTCTGAGACTCAATACGAACAANANAANNAGTACGATGGAATACGANCCCAAGGCGAGGTGCCAAGGGATCTCACTAATCACNGCGTCTTTNGTCATAAACCCAACNGCAAACAGGCCACCCACAATGAGNCCACCGGGCCACCCAGCNTGCAAAATGTTCANATAGTGCGTTTGGTCTTCGGGATAAACCTGGCCAATCAATGGGTTGATCACNGCCTCATAAAGACCAGANCAGANNGAAAACAACAGNACGCTTAACATGAGCAAGTAAATTGTGTTTNCTTTTGCANTAGCATTACTTGACTTCGNGNCNCCCGANACTGCNNTCNCNNCACCCCCGTCGCCGGANTCCTCCGCCACTGAATTCNNTGTGCTCCAGTAGTCATAGAGCGTTGGTGTCGCCAAAACCATACCCGCACTTAGNAGNTGNAGCACTACAGCCAAGAGAAGAACATTTCTATACCCCAGGAACTCGACGATAAATCCGCCAATCAGAATAACGACACCAAATCCTACAAACCCTAAACCAAGAATTGTGCCGTACTCTTGGGAAGAAATTCCATACGCATCTGACAAAGCGGGCGCCACAGCGGTTCTTGTAGCAACCCCCATCCCACACGCAACGAGGGTCAGAAAACTGATAACCATCAACGCTCCACGATTTTTCGCAACGTCCATCGACGGAAGCTCCCGAAGGTTGGGGAGGAAGGTGGGTAGCGGATGTGCCTCGGTTCTCCTGGGGAGAAGCAGACGCCATCACATTCAGCCGCTGCCTCGCTGCCACCACTGACTGATGAAAGAATGAGACAAGTGACCGAGTATACCGGTTGGTCACGGGAAGTAAACCGACCAGACCTGGCCAGAATCCCTCTATAATGACGCGCATGGAGACGTCAAAGATCAACGTACTGTTATTGATAGCCGACGCCAAACCGCAACGCGACTGGACCGACCATGCTTCATTACGGGTCTGGCCAGGTGGCGAGCGTATCCCCTCCACACTCCAGCCCGACGTCGTCATTAGCGACTGTCCGCAGCTCCTCCGCGCTGCACTGACTAACTCGCGACTGCGCGACTCAACGCAGTTCGGCTTGATTCTCGTAGGCTGCGAATCGGCAGGGCGTTCAGCCGACGTTCACCTACCCGCCGATGCCACTGGGCGCGAATTGCGGCTCGCCTGCCAGCTGCTGGGAAACTTGGTTCAGGAACGCCGCCTGCAGCGGAGCAGGGTGGGGGAGTTCCAAATACTCGCCCAGTGGGCGCTGCAGGACCCCCTTACAGGTCTGGCCAATCGACGCGCCTGGGACCAGCAACTGCAAGAGCTAGCCAACAGCGGCGCGGCGCTCACAAAACCGCTCTGCCTGGCGATGCTGGATGTGGACAAGCTCAAACACGTTAATGACGCACGGGGCCATGACGCGGGAGACGCCGTACTCCGAGCGGCCGCCAGCGGACTGCGCGGCGCGCTCAGAGCAAGTGACTTTGCCGCCCGTTGGGGAGGTGATGAATTCGCCTTACTTCTACAAGATGTTCCTCCACAGCATGCCCGCGCCATCGTAGAACGCATTCGCGCCGCAACCGACCGGCAAATCGCTGAACAAACCGAGCAAACGCCCACCTTGAGCGCGGGCGTCGTAGGTGTCGCCAGCGGAACGGTCAT
Organism: Planctomycetaceae bacterium; assembly: GCA_002709225.1. GTDB lineage: Bacteria > Planctomycetota > Planctomycetia > Pirellulales > Pirellulaceae > UBA9264. The sequence goes on along the minus strand of PAQH01000015.1, from coordinate 40,373 downwards.
TCAGACAGACAGACTCTGGCAGCGGGCCGATGCGGCATTGCTCAAAGCAAAACACGCAGGCGGAAGCTGCAGCGTCGAGTACACGCCCCCTGGATTACAGGCAGAATGAAACCCCTCGCTCCCGGTGTAATGTCGCCACGGGGCTTCACTCAGGAAGCACAACACTACCTATTGGTCCCAGTGCGGACCGCAGCATATCGGTTCCCCAATCCGATTTCTCTTCGGTCACTTCGAGAATGTCGCGTTCGAACAAGGCATAGTCGCTTCCCAGGGCAACCTGCTTCTTACCTGACTCAAGGCTGACCTGCATCTTGGCCAATTGTTGCGTTTCCGGAACGATCCGTCGTAGCGTGATTTTCATTTTCTTGAATCGCTTGAACACTTCCGCCTGGTCAAGTGCATCGTGAACAAGCATGCCATCACGATAGGGGATCTTCACCTTCTGGACTTTTCCATTCAGGGCAATAAACCTCAAGCCGACCGCTGGCGTGCCAGCAGCTGGCGTGGGTACTTCAGGGCCACCCCGACCGAAAAATGATTTCCCGGTCGTGATCGAGCTACACCCGCAGCAGGCAAACATCAGCAGACCGGCAACGCTCAAGAAAACGCCTGGCACCGAATTACATTTCATGGGGAGTTCCTTAGTACAACGTCCTTCCGCTCCCGAGAGCGGCATTCTCCCCCTGCGAGAAACCGTCGCCCCGAGTCGCCTCGACGAATGCGATCAGGGCCAATCTTGAACCAATCACGCCACCTCTGGATGTCAGCACCCATCCTCCGCGAGTCTTTGCCACACAGACTCCTCAACAAGGTCGCCACTTCCTCATCGATGAATGCGGACACGGGAACCAGCAGAGAGGATGGCAAACACGTCGTTCGCGTCCCTGGGCGCCAAACTGATACACCCCGTCGGCAGGTCCTTGCTTGTCGCAGTCAGTGGGCTGCCGTGAATACAGATCCGCTGCCCAAGATCCAACCACACTTGACCATAGGGATTTTCCGGATCGGTCGCGGGCCAGGCCTTGCCATCGATGCCGACATAATCCCGTTGTCGACGCTTCTCCTTGACAACATATTCTCCAGGCGCAGGTGATGGATCCGCACCTGAGGCAAAAACAAAACGACCCGCATACAGGTCTCCCGCAAAAACCGCAAGTTCCCCATGACCTAGGTCGACCTCAGCTCGGAAAGGCCCAGGCACCACTTTCAGTTCCGTACCTGGAACCAGGGCTGCGGGATTCCGCACGGCATTGATGTTCTGCAACAACTGCCAGGGAACCTGATAACGCGCAGCGATGTCAGCCAGCGTTTCGTGCTGGCCCACCTTGTGCATTGGCAAAATCAGATGTTCGGTGGAATACACAACTTTACCAGCCAGAGGGTCCAACAATCCCAACAACCGCTCGTGCTGCTCAGGGCTCAACGCCTCGTGATTAAAGTACTTTGAAAGCCCTGCCAAAGCGTCACGAAATCTCCCCTTGCGAATCCGCTCCTGCGCTTCACTCCATTGCACTTCAAACATCCGTGCCGCCGGCTCCGGAAGCACCCGCGCTGGTCCATCCAAATTGCGCTGCTCGCTTGCCGATTGCGAATCCGCAGTGGCCGGAACACGCTGCTCGATATCCAACGGCTCGACCACCGTGGCCTCACTGTCGAAAGTGGCTGGATCCGACACGACTTTCTGCGCACTCGTATCCGCTGCGTCTGTCATTGGCAACGGCTGACGTTGTCCCTCCGCGGAAATCGTGGCTGGCGTCACACGCCCCGGCACCCCGTCAACGGCCGGCACACCGACAGCTGCCCCAGAGGTAAAAGAATCCGCCATGACAACCGCTTCCGTTTCCCGACCGTCGGCCTGAAAATCCACGTTTGCCTTAGCCGCTGCCGGATCTAACTCACCTGCGGTCGGGTCAATCGGCACAGGCTCACGGTCCAAGCTCCCACCTGCCAATTCACTGTCTCGCAGCGTGTTTGACGTGGACGGCGGCGGAGTTTCATCAAATGCAGACTCAAAGCGTTCCTCCAGAAAGGGCTCGCCCGGATCCATTGGTGACGATCCAACGGGCTTGTTTTCCAGCGCCTGTGGGGCCTGCGAGTCAGGTTCCGTAAGCACGGTGTAAACACCGTACATTACCATCGACAACAAACCGATGACCACCACCGTCTTCATGGTTTGCACTGCCGTCCTCCTTGACGAGAATAGTACAAATACAAGATCCGCGCAAGCGTGTAACAAATCCTAAACTCAAGACTCTCGAATCAACTCCGTGGCCATGTCCGAATCACCGTGGGACGATGGCGACAGCGTAGACGACAGCGATATGTACGACATTGACGATTCCGAGAGTGAAACGCTTCCCTGTCCGGAATGCGGCAGCGAAGTATACGAAGAATCCATTCGCTGCCCTCACTGCGGCCATTACATCACGTTTCAACGGAACATCTGGTCGCAGCACTCATGGCCCTGGATCACATTGGGAATCCTGGGCGTTTTGGCAGTCATCCTGGTCTTGCTCATCGGGTACTGAACGTAGCCAGGATCACCACCACCGCGTCCGGCGGAATAATAGGGCATCTCGGCAAGTGCGGCCAGAGCGAATCAGCACTTTAACTGCCCGCTAGCACTACGGCGGTATTCCAACACGAGCGGATGCCGACATACCGCCAACGTCTGACTCGACTGACAGTCGCGGACTGACCATTCACAACAAGCACCTGGCTCGCCGAGTACGACGTCGCCGCGGGGGGGGGAGCCACCGGCGTTTCGCGAAGCAGGCTAAGAGGTCACGACTGAGGCCGAACGCTGGACACTGCGGAGCCAACGGGACACTGCGGAGCCAACGGGACACTGCGGAGCCAACGGGACACTGCGGAGCCAACGGGACACTGCGGAGCCAACTAGCGTGGATCCACCTAGAAGTCGAGCACTCGAATCACGGCATCATACAGCCACCGCTGCCGCATTGCGGCGCGCCACACCCTGTCGCGGGGGGAGCCTGACAAACTGGCAAGCTCTCCGAGGTCCCATTGTGGGCCACGGGTATACTCAGTTGCTTCTCGAGTTTTTGGCTGCCACACGCCGGACACTCCGCTGTCTCACTGCTCCGCAATAGCAACTCAAAATCGTCCGCGCAATCGCAGCAGCTGTACTCATAAATCGGCACTTGTGGTTCTCCTCACACCTGACCGAACACGTTATTATTATGCGGCACCTCTGAGTATATGTTAGACGAGCCCCCGCCAAAACCACAAGGCGCAGGCGTGCCTATTCGTATCCGCAAGCCCCACTTCCTTCACAACAACTGATCGCACGCTATGAAAATCACCGATGTCGAAGCTCTGCACCTGCGAATTCCGGGAATTGAAGAAATCGCCGACGGGACCCAGGATGTGCTCGTAGTACGAGTTCACACCGATAACGGTCTGGTCGGTGTTGGTGAAGTCACCAGCCAATCCTATGTCTGTAAGGCCATTGTTGAAGCGCCTCGTTCTGCAGAACGACGCCACGGGCTACGCGAAATTCTCTTGGGAAAAGAAGTCGAGGATCTAACCGCGCTTTGGCAACATATGTACTACCACACCAACCGCTTTGGCCGTCGCGGCGCGGCAATACACGCGATCAGCGGTGTCGATATCGCCCTTTGGGATTTGCTAGGTAAATCCCAGGACCGCAGCGTTTGCGAACTCCTGGGCGGCCGTAAGCGCGAGTCCATTCGGGCGTACGCGAGCTTACTCTTCGGAGATACCCCCGAGACTACCGCGCAGCTGGCACGAGAGAGTGTGGAGCGGGGCTTGACCGCCGCCAAATTTGGCTGGGGCCCATTCGGCGCCGACGCGGACAACGACCTAAGACACGTTCAAGCTGCCCGTGAGTGCCTGGGAAACGACCGCGATCTGATGGTCGATGCAGGCTGCAAGTGGGATGCCGAAACGGCTTTAGAGCGAGCGCACCTGCTGGCGCCGCTGGGAATCCGCTGGCTCGAAGAGCCCCTCTCGCAAGATGACCGTCAGGGGTACGCCACACTCTGCCCCCAATCGCCGGTACCAATCGCGGCCGGCGAAGGAGACGTTACCTCCTACGATTTCCTCGATCTCGTTGAGCGCGGAGTCCATGTCGTACAGCCCGACGTCGCCTTCTGTGGAGGCCTGACCGTGTGCGCTGAAGTAAGCCGCATCTGCGAAAAGCACCAGCGCCGCTGTGTTCCACACTGCTTCAGCACGGGCATCAACCTGGCCGCTTCGCTCCATTGGATGGCAGCCACTGACGGAGACCTCGTCGAATACTGCCTGCGACCTTCACCCTTGATGCGGAAACTTGTCTCCAATCTTCCGCCACTGGTAGACGGACAAGTCCCCGTTCCGACCGGCGCCGGGCTGGGAATTGAACTGGACGAAGCGATTGTGGATGAATTCCTGGTTCACGAAAATTAGCGCACGCCAAGCTGATTTGACGGAAAACAGCCAATTGGCTATAGTCCCGCAACTCACGAAGCGATCAGGTTTGCGGCCGTCCAGCTGGAACAAGTGACGGTCGTTCCAGAGTACTTCGCAGTGTTCTTTTCCCACTCCGTTCATGGCAGGGTCCGTTGACGGGTGTGGCCAGCGTTCGACTACCACAAAGAAAGAAAACTTTCTGATGAGTGTTGGTGAGAACACGGGAATCGGTATTTTCACCGCTCGAGGTCGAGATTATCCAACCATCCGCCAGTTTACGGTGTTCTTGGAAAACCGCGTCGGGCAACTTCTGGAGGTGATTCGACGCTTCGAAGGTAGCCAAGTCCGCATTGTGGCATTTTCGATTAATGACGCAACCGAATGTGCGTTTGTGCGGCTGCTGCTCAGCCATCCAGAACAAGGGCGGGAAATTCTGGAACGGGCCGGCTTGGCAATGATTGAAACAGACCTGATTGGCGTGGAACTCCCCACAGGGGCACAACCGCTGCTAAAAGTCTGTACGGCACTGTTGCAGGCCGAAATCAATATTGTCCAGGCCTATCCGCTGATCGTTCGGCCCCACGGCAGGCCGGCCGTCGCGCTCATGGTAGACAACATTGATCTGGCACAGGAAACGTTACTTGCGAAGCAGTTCTGCATGCTTTCCGAGCAGGATCTGATCGACTCCGGCTAAACGCAACGACACGAACATCCTGCCACGGAAGTCGCTTGGAGTGATCCCTATTCATCCAGTGGTAGCGCGCCTTTCATTGCGCCGTATCCGCCACCCGCCGACCCCACAGGGTCCGTACCAAAATAGCGTTGGTCCGCGGTCGAGTCCGCAGCGGGTTGAAATCTCACATCACAAGAAAGCCGAACTCGACCGATTGTAGAACAATTGTCGAGCGAGCCGTGCAACACAAAGCCACTAAACACAACCAGATCACCTGGTTGAAAATCGGCGGACAGCAGGCGCACACCTCGTTGCTCTGCCAATGTCACCGGATCAACTGAATTCGGTTGTTCATAAGCGGCTCGCTGCACCACTTCATTCGCGTGCTCACTCTGGTAGTCGTGGTTTCGAATCGGCTCAATCCAGTCGAGAAATTCATGCGAGTTTTCGATAATCAACAAGGGGCCTTCACTCTGGTCGATTTCTCCCAGGGGAATCCAAGCAGTGTAGATGCGTTTTGAGTAGCCGGCAAAGAACGGGAAATCGTAGTGCAAACGCGTCGCCCGACCGACACTCATCGGCCTTAAATAGACCAAGTCGTGTGGCCTAGCATCTTCGCCAAAGAACCGCCCTAACAACTCACACAACTGGGGGCCGTGCGTCACCGCTCGTAGTGCTTCACCAGTACTGACGTCGCGCCAAAAGGCATTCAAGTCTCCGGCAATTTCACGTCGGCAACTTATACCCGTCCCAATCCCACTCTCAACTGGGCCACTGATCTCACCGACTTCTCCTAGCCGGGAAAACACCTCTTTGCGAGCTGCGATGATCTGCTCCCGATCCAAAACACCACGGAGCAAGGCATAACCGTTTTCGTTGACTTGCCGTTGTAAGGCGACACTGTCCTGAATATCGTCGGTGTACTCGCAAAGCGTCGCGCGCAGGTTCGGTGGAATCTCGATTTCCTGGACCCGCGGAACTGATTTTGCTGTCATCGTCGAACAACCTCGGAATGCACAATTCGCTGCCAGGGGTCCCGTGTCGCACCATTGACGAATAACCCGGCAATCTATTCCATTACGATTACTCGGCCAGAGCGATCACATTGGCAGCCCCGCCATCGATCGGAATCGTATGGCCGGTAATGTACCGCGCCGCATCGCTCGCCAGAAACAACGCAGCACCGGCAACGTCCTGGGGTTCCCCCCACCGTCCCAAAGGGACACGCTCGAGCACTTTGGCAGACCGCTCTGGATTTTGTTGCAACGCGTTTGTCATGGGTGTCCGAATCCAACCCGGAGCGAGCGCATTAACGCGAATCTCATATTTCCCCCACTCCGCTGCCAGATCGCGTGTCAACGAAACAATGCCGCCTTTGGTCATCCCGTACATGCTGCCGGAACGACCCAAGCCCGCTAGACCGCCGCCAAGCGCAGACATGTTGATTATGCTCCCGGCTCGCTGCTCGATCATGACCCGCCCAACCGTTGTCGCCATATAGAAGCTACCTAGCAAATTCACCGCAAGTAGTGCATCCACATCAGCCTGCTCCCAATCCATCGGATCCACACGTCGGTGTATACCCGCGTTGTTGACGAGCACGTCGATCCGCCCGTGACGCTCACTTATTTGTTCTACAGCCTGCTGCACTTGTAGGCGGTCCGTCACATCACACTGCGCTGCCTCACACTGCACTGCCTCACACTGCACTGCCTCACACTGCGCTGCCTCACACTGCGCTGCCTCGGCCTCCCCCGTAAAACCCGATTCGGCAATCCGCGCCGTCATCCTGGTCACTGCGTCAGAGTCGATGTCCAGCAACACCGTGCGTGCCCCGTGGCCTGCCATGGCCTCCGCGATCGCCGCACCGAGTCCTTGGCCAGCACCAGTGACCAGTACAACCTTGCCGCTGAGGTCAAAAGGAGCATGCGACATCGGAGGAAATTCTCAAGCAGGTGAAGTGGCGGGTTGAAACAACTCCAGAACATACCCATCAGGATCGTACAGGTAGACTACCAGGCCACCTTTGTTGGGTCCGGCAGTAATCTGCACGGGTTCCGAACGAAAACGGACATCGTGTGCCTTCAAGTCCTCGTAACTCGCGGCCAAATCATCCACCAGTAAGCAGAGGTGCGAGACACCCGCTCGGTTGGTTTCAGGCAAACTCGGCTGACCGGCGTGCGACATGTACTGCACGATTTCCAATGTCTGCCGACTGCCGGGGCTAACACGCAGCGAGGCGACATTGAGCTCGACCTCCGCATAGCCCGTTTGTCTAGCGACGTAATCCGCGGTAACACTCGGCCGACGGCCGACGAGTTCCATTCCTAGCAAATCACAGTAAAACTCAATGGAACGCTCGATATTACCGACAGTCAACCCCAGGTGATGCAAATCACTGAGTGACCACCCACTTGGACTCGACATGGCGTCATTCCCCCTGTGCTTTCACACCAGGACGCTGCAGTAGTTAGTTGGTCGAATCATCTCAACCATTAGCGCGTGCCACTCGTCCGCCGAACACGACACCATAAACCCATAGTCCAAGAAACCACAGGCCGGCTGCCGTACCCCACGCATGCTGTGTTGAAATTTCAACAAAATAGGTAGATGCTACCTGAATCGCCACTGCCAGCAATGGAAGAAAGAGGCAGACAGCCACCGCTAACAACCGGAAACTTGTCTCTTCACTCGCGGCACTGCCAACACTTAGAACCCAGAAAATAACGTCCGCGACCAGCAAGACCGCCAACGCCCCCCACAACAATACTTCCGATTCGATAACCACGCGTTTGCTTCCTTTCCCGTGTCCTCGGTACTTTCAACCATGTCCACCAGCAACCCGCAGGCGGTTGGATAAATCTGACACCCCATCCCCACTCGCATCACCACCGGAACAGCGGCTTAATATAGGGCCAACTTGCACCGTATTCAATCGTTTCCAACCGTGTGAACGCGACTCGCCCCGTACCACCGGCTGGCCTGCACAGTATCGCGAAAAAGAGCATTGCCCAACCACGCGCACCTCGACCGACGGGACGCGCATTGGCTCAAGGGTCTCTTCCCCGCTCCAAGTAAGCATGAGGATCCTGAATCGGCAAGTAGTATAACCAGTCGGCAGATTCATAGAGGATCACCTCCTGGATATCATCCTGGTGGGCGAGCAAACTACGAATAATCGCTTCACGACGCCGTCCAGTTACTTGCGTGTCCGCCGATCGTAAAGTATCCTGCGCCTCGTAGAGAAAACCGAGGGGCCCCCGAAAACCCGATCCACGTCTGCCCCTCAGGTCCGCTCGACAAGCCTCAACAAACACCGCCAGGGGTTGTGGGGGAGGAAGATACCTGATTCCTAGGTAGACCGGCTCGATGCCCAGGCCGGTCAGATCAATGCGCGCCATCCCACCGCCAAACGACAGCGAATGATTATTTGAACTCCAAATATGCTGGTAAAGGTTGGCACCATAGACATCGCCCGCGGGTTTCTTCATGACCGCTAACTTTTCCCGCACTCCATGCTCCACGTCGGATCTTTGCGGAATAACAGCCCGAATCCTGGTTTGAGGAAAACGTTTTTCGACGTCAACCAGGAGGCGGCGCACACCGCGGGCTACTCCACCATCACGGTGAAATCGCCAGGGAAAGTCCCGATCATCCAGCGGACAAGGCGTCGTCCACTCGTTGGGCTGCCATGTCGTCATCGCTTCGACTGAACCTGTCTTGGCAAGCCGATTCAACCATGGAGTATGATCTGCCAAGTCCCGTGGAGCCGAGGCACAATCGATTGGCAGGTGCCAGTAATTTGTACCCGCTTTTCGGTATTCGAGAATCGGCCGAATACCCAAGTTTCCATCACCCTGTGAACCCGACAATTGCGTGTGCGAGCGCGTGTTAATGAAAATCTCGTCGAAAGCGGGTAACGCCAAGAGTGTACTCATTTCCGCCAGCGCTTCCTGCCGCGCCAGTGGTTGCTGAAAATCCAGCATCTCAACCGACCAGTCCGGCCCCAAGTCGACCACCAGTCGATGATCTTCCAGTGCGACAGATGTCAACTTGCGTTTAACAAGTAGCGCGATCGATGCCTCGATTGCCTGAAATTCCGTGCGATATTTTCCGCCGGTTGCGATACCCGCAATCCGCGTCTGCCTCGCTTCCGGATCATCTCCCGCAAACGCCCAGGACACGTTGATCCTACCCAGCCGATTTCCCGCAGCGCTCTTGAGTGTGAGCCCTCCGTGCGCTGCCAACTGTAACGCCCGCCCCTCGTCACTTGCAGCGGACAACCACAAGAAGCGTGCGCCACGTGGCCACCGCATACCACTCAACCGCAGTGACGTGTCAGACGTCGCTTCCAGGGACCATCCGGTCACTTGGGGCAATGTCGTCTCCACTTTCGACACAATCGACCCGTACTCCGCCAGGCGAAACGCCGCGTCAGGCTGACGAACAAGTACTCGAGAGGTGGGGTCGATGGGAGCCACCGGTGAAGCGTGAATCACCAGATCGCGATGTCCTTGGCGGAACCGCTCCGCCCAGCGGCGAGCCTCCGGAACGCCTTTCAATTCCACTGTCTCTAGCTGAGCGGATTCTGCCTGGCCCATCTGTTCCAACAAGATACGGTAATGGGCAAAACCAACCTGGTCGGTATGAAACTGTGTCGCCGGCGAGGCAAGTGTAAGGAAGTTCCATAACCAGGTGCCGTCCGCGTCGAAAGTGGGCACGACGTAGTACTTGGTCAGTGCGGCTTCGAAAGGACGAAAACTAAGCGACAGTCCGATCCCATGCTCGAGCGCACTCGCGGCATAACGCCGCATCACAGACGGATCTAACCGTAACCGCATCAACATCTGCAACCATTTCCAGGCTGGCAGACCCGGGGCCTTCGCGAGCTCCGTTCGCAGCGGTCGATCTTCCAGAATCGCTCGCGCACAGGCAACGTAACGCCCCCAATCCTCTGCCGGATAATTCCCTGGATCAACAAGCGTTGGAAAAGGGCTGGGCCAGACGATCAAACGCGTTATGCCGTGGCACTGTAAACGGCGGAAATACTGGTCAAACCCATCGCGTTCCAACGGCCTCCAGCGACGGCTTGAACTGTCCCAGGCAATACGAATCAAATCGTCCACCAGGTCGGAAATGTAAGATACCCGCCGTTCTCTGGGGGCAGGTTGAAAACGCAACACTTGCACGTCCATCCGACCATCGATCTGGCAGACTAAATGAAGTGAGAACGCGGCCTTCTCCTCAGGTCCCGCCACCACGCGCAAACGCAGCTGATCAGTCAGCATCACATGGACGTTTCCAACATCGATCTGTTGGCCACGTTGGAGAATTTCGTCGCCGCGACGCAACTGCAGCTCCAGTGACGCAGTCTGATCGAACGCACCCAAAGTAATCGGCCAACTTCGCGCACCAGCCGCGACATAGGCAAACGGCGTTTCGGTATTCCGCCCAGCGAGCCGAAATCCTTCAACGGCCACTAGCGGACTGGCCAGAACAAACATCCACAACAGTACCGTAACCCTGGCTGACCACTGCATCCGCTCCCCCCATTTTCATGCGTATCGAGCAAAGCTAGACCATCTCCGAGAACTACGCTCAGGCATCAACAAACAAGTCGCGAATTGGCTGTCCGTCGGCGAGTCTCCAGGGACGCCCGGTCATATCATGAATCTCTCCGGCCGGATCAATGCCAAACCGCCAGTAGATTGTGGCCGCCAGGTCCGCGGGTGTTACCGCATCTTCGATGGGATAAGCGCCACGTTGGTCGCTGGCACCGTAGACATACCCACCCTTGACACCACCACCGGCCAATAAGATCGAATAACAGTCCGGCCAATGGTCGCGCCCAGCATTGCCATTGATAGTCGGCGTTCTACCGAACTCTCCCATCGCCACAACGAGGGTTGAATCAAGCAAACCGCGTTCTTCCAGATCTTCGATCAACGCGGAAAGCGATCGATCCGCCGCCGGCAGAAGGTACTTTTTGTGTTGCACAAAATTGTCCGAATGAGAATCCCAATTTTGCCCCTGCTGCCGATAGTCGTAGACATTGACAAACGGCACACCGGCCTCGACCAGACGCCTGGCCAGCAAGAGATTCTGTCCTCGCAAGTTACGGCCGTAGGCCCGTTCTGCGCCATTGCCACCAGCCTGCTTCTCCTCGGCCATCAACCCGTAACGTTCACGGATCGCCATCGACTCACGCTCGATGTCCAGCACCCGGGCCACTAAGGGAGAATCAATCAGCTGGTAGGCCTTCTCATAAAACAGCCGCAGCTCCTGCATGCTTGCCGACGCCAACCGTGCTCCGCCTGTTTCCATTCGTTCCAGCAACATGCGCCGGTCAACCATCCTCCTCTTCGTCAACCCCGATAGCCGGCGCAACGCTGGATTTCCGTACGATGAGCTACTCGGATCCCCGATAATTTGAAATGGGTTATAGGTTTTCCCCAAAAAGCCGCCTCCCTGACACGGAGTGTCTACCACGTTATGGAAAACCCAGGGTAACGCAGCGTGGGGAATTTCTAAGGAACGACCTCGCTGTGCGTGACTGACGACAGCACCATAGCACGGGAAAAACTGCGGAATTGGAGCAAATTCTTCACGATCTCCCATAGGCGATTGGCGGCCTGTGAGCGATTCCGTCGATGCGGAATCATGCAACCGATTCGTATGGTGCATGCTGCGAATCACTGCGCAGCGATCCATAACACGAGCCATCTGAGGCAAGTGCTCGCTGACTCGCAATCCGGGTACGGCGCTATCAATCGGACGGAACTCACCGCGAATTTCCGCCGGCCCATCGGGCTTCATGTCGTACGTGTCGAGGTGACTCGGACCACCATAATAGAACACGACAATACAAGACTTGATGGCCGGTTGAAATCGCTGCGCGAAATCAACCTCCGCAGCCAAACCAGTTTGTGCCCGCAGGAGGCCTCCAAGCGTAAGCCCCAGGCCGCCACCCGACGCAAGCTTGAGCAACCTGCGGCGGGTCGATTTTCTATCAGTCTCAGCCATCATCTGAATCCACTTCCTGACGGTGCCCAAACTGTCACTTGCCAAGCTGCCAGCGGAGCCTTTGAACCACACGATCATTATAGCCGAGACACGCTGCCCACCGAACTGAAGTCAGCCACGCCGGTGTCCGAGTCAGAATTCATATCGAACCTCTCGCGCCCCCTGGCGTCCCACTTCGGGTGCAAAGCCACGAACTGCAACTACTTGAACCAGAACGAGTAGAACTTTCCATTGCTTATCCGAAACCGCAGTTGTAACGAAGCTTGCGGTGTAGTCGCCAAGGCCCGGTCGAAGTCAACCTCACTTTCGTAATGATTGCCCCGCATGACATCCGAGCAGGCACACACCTTACCTGCCTTATCAATCACCTCTACCACCATTTCTCCCTCGGTGAGATCCGCATTAATGTGGAGTCTCGTGTCACCCGGCCAGGGGAAAACGTGTGTTACCAACTTGCCCCCTTCCGCGCCGGCGTCGAGTGAGACAAAACCGTCTCTACGAATCGTGGCAACGCCGATCGAGGCCGTCGCTCGTTGACGGAATTTCTGATAGTCCGCATCTCCGGGCTGAGCATACTCGAGGGCGTTGTAGGCGTGATCCCCCTGAACCGCCGAATAGAACACAAAGATTGTGTTGCCAACCACCTGCAATGGTTGCGAAGCCGTGAAAATAATGCCGGCGTCCCATTCATGCGGTTTGCCATTAGGAATGAACACAGTGCGATCGGCGACGCGATGCCAATTCAAACGATCGCGACTGATCGCCAGCTCGACATCCAGCTTCTCTGTTGTGCCTTCGTGGAACATCCAGGGTAAGCCGACGAACAGGCCTTCGTAAAACGTGGTCCCCATCCCATAGACCTGTACCCTGGGACCGTCCTTTTCATCCGCCGCCAACACCAGACGCGACGGGCTCCAGTCGAGAAAATCAACGCTCTGGGACATCGCTACCTTGCGGCCGCCGGCGCCAAATCGACCAAAGCTGCGGAAAACATTGTGATCTGGGTCCCACAGCGCCTGCTGTCCTGAATCGCTAGCCTGATCGATGACCGGATTAGCGGGGTGTTCGGTCCACAGCTTCCCGTCCGCGGAAAAAGCAACCGACATTCCATTGATTGGCTTTACCGGAGACCCTTGATAGGGCACGGCGTGCTCCCAGTAAAAAGCTTTGTAACGCCGCGAGGGGTTCTGATCGCGCGGATCATAGACCACCGCCACTCCTTCGGCACATTCCGTGGCCAGCTTGCAGATGTTGTTTTTCCGCGAGCCGTTATAGTCAACCAGCCCTAGCTCAGGCAGATCCCAGTGGAAGCCGTCCGTACTCTCTGCGTACGCGGTGAACTGAAAATTGGGGCAGACTTGGCGTCCGTCCTTGGTCACCGGTGGCTCCCAGGGAAATCGAGGCGCCGCGAGGTACCACATTTTGAATTTGCGTTCCTCGGGAATGTAAAGAACCGTCCCATACAACTGGGCGCGAAAAGTCTGCCAGGGTGCCTGATTCGCCCGCACGACCGGATTACCCTGGTACTTCTCCGGCGGGTTCACAACTCGCTTCAAGCCACTGCGAGAGGCGATCAACGCGTTGTCGAGAAACAGTTGCCGGCGGCCTTGAGCAAGCTGCTCGAGGGCGTGACCTGTGCGCACGTCAACCAGCCGAATCCCTTTCTCCAGTACGGACCAGCGCACGTCATCAACAACGTGTCGTCCACTGCGAAACTCCATCGCCAACGCAACCCCGCGACCCGACAGGATCTCGCCTGGCAGTATTCCGACGCGAGTGCGATTGACCCAGAGTTCAAACCCGTAATCATTGGCGCGATTGGTCGTCCAACGCACCCGGTACTGATTCAACTTCGCAGCATCGAAATGAAAGTCCTCCGGCAGCTTTACATGGCAGGACGGTTCGCTTAGCAGGCACCCCTGCAGTGTTCCCGTCAACAAGACGCTACGACCATCAGGCAACAGAATGGGAAACAAGCGAAAACGCCGCCCCGCATACTGCACCGACATCCCATCCGCCGCAAACGTATCGTGCGCTGTCGAAGACCATTGAAAGGACAACTCGTGCAGCTGCCGTTCGTAACGAGTTTTCACATCGGCCAGTCGTACCATACGAGAAAAATCGCTGACATCGCGAACCACCCAACGGCCGTCAACAATCGACTCGACGGCCCGCCCACCATGGTGTTTCCAAGCGGGAGAAGCTTGCGCGGGCAGTACTCGCCCGTCGTAATCCAGCAGTCTCTGTTGTCCCTCTGCCAGCGACACCAGTACCAGTAACAGCGTCAGCACAACGGGACGCATGCACATCATCATCTCCCTTGGTTGCGGCAGCAACGAATTCTTGCACATTGACCCGCATAACCAACCAGCGAATCACGGCCAGACCTCCTGGCTTTGCGTGCTCGGCTACTTTGCACGCTTGGCCAGACAGCTCCGCCCTCACACTGGATCAAGTCTACCGCCACGGCAGAAACTGAACAATCAACCGCTTCTCTACGACGCGCAAGTCGATCCGTAAATGAAACACTTGAGAACAAAGTGCCGACTCACGTCAGACATCTAACTCATCTCTAATCATCAGAAAACCTCAGAGAATAGAGATCCGCATCCCGCATCACGAACCTCAGGCGAATCGGCTGTCCGGAAAGTGCGGATAACCGCGCCGACGACTTCCAGCTGACAGTGCGGCTGATTTCGTCCCCGAAGATCTCGTCGCAGTCGGCTAGTGCCAACCCTTCGACGGGCCTCCCCTCCCGATTCTGAACTTCGACGCGGAGCGAACCAACCGCCGAAGTGGCATAGTTGATCCGCAAGCGATTCCCTGAAAACGTAAACGGTGGGGTCCGCAGACTCCCACCAGCAAACGGCGCGTGAATCGACACCAGGCCGTCGGTGCGAAACACATAACGGCGCACGTGGCTGGAATGCTGCCCGTTGTGTCGATTGACGTAGATCGACATCTCGGTCGGACTGGTTGGATGCAATCCACGCAGTGTGTAGTTGGAACGCGACACCCAGTTATTCGCGCCCGGGCCGGGGCGGACCACTGCTTCCTGAAACAACCGATCGTAGTGCGTGCCGCCACGTGTCGTCATCATCACCGTGTCGGCGCAATCGGCGATCAACCACTTGAGAGGATCAGCCACATCGACTCGAGCGGGCCGCAGACCCGCAGCCACCGCCCGGGCACGGGTCAGTGCGGCACGCTGCTGCGCCAACCGACTCGACAACGCGATATAAATGTGCGGCGCGCGAAAATAAGGTGTCGTTTGATTGTTGTAATGGTGGTCGGGCGGCAATAAACCCGCATCACCGAATGTCATCCGCTGCGGATCCTGCCAGGTCAGCAGATCGGGAGAAGTCATCCGGGCCACGGAACGCCGATTCGGATCTTTCGGATTCGGTGGCCTGACTCGTATCGCATAGCGAAGATAGAGCACGTACCGTTGTTCTACCGCGGACCAGAACAGTGATTCAAAGCCATCAAACGCGCCGTAAAGGGAAGTCTCGATCAAGGGCTCTTGGCGGATTTTTCGGAAGGCAAACCCGTCCGCAGATACCCAACCAATGACCTTGGTGACACCAGATCCTTCAATCAAGGTAAATGCTTTGAATCGCGTAGCAGGGTCGATTCCCGGACGTCGATCCAAAAAAATTTCCGGCAACGGCTTGTCCGCTCCGATCATCAGCTGACCATCCACGGTACCAACCAGACTGTTGTCTCGACTCCCTTCCCATTCAACCAGTCCTAAATCGGGCTTCTGCCAGTGAATCCCATCCGAACTGACGGCCACCGCGAGGCGGTTCAACGCACTGTAGTACAACAGGTACCGTCCACCATCCTTGATCACGCTGATCCCATTGTACATGCGTTGTTCCCAAGGCTGGTCCCGTTCGACAGCAAGTTCCGCGGGCCTCGGGTGGTGCAACTGAAAACGTGCACCCTCGAGTGATTCAACGAGATAGCGATCGACGAACAGCTCCCGCCGCGAACCAATGGAGAGCGCCTGTTCCGATTGGGCGCAACAGGCGGAAGTTAATTCACCCAGGGCGCCACCCACGAGCAAGAGTACGGCAGGCAGTCGCACCCCAAATCGGGAATTTCGTACGTGTCGCAACATCCTATCCCCCTGTTTCACCATAGGTCGTGTAACCGGCCCGCGTTTGCTTTACCAGGCGTCCCCGACCATCGCTATTCACTCAACGCCCGTAAACTCGATGAACCATCCAGGCCGTTATTACGATGGAGATCAGACATCAAAACAAATCCCCAGCCCCGGCTCGGTTGGCACCTCTACCATGCCGTCACGGACCCCCAGCGGCTCAATGAACATCTCTTCGTAAATCGCTGTTCCGGTCGGGTCGAACTCCAACAGTTGTGTCCCTTCCAGAGCTGCCATCAGGTGCAATGTCGCGGCCAGACCTACACCACTGGAAAAATTATGTGGACTTGGAATCACGTTGTGACCCAGTGCATCCTGACAGATATGTTGCGTTTGCCTCAGCCCACCACAGCGCAAAATGTCAGGCATCACGTAATCGCAGGAAGCCGCTTGCCACAAAGGCATAAACCCTTCCCTGAGATAGAGGTTCTCACCGGTCACAATCGGCATCGACAAGTCCTGACGAAGCTGAGCATGGCCGTGGTAGTCCAATGGTGACAGCGGCTCCTCATACCAGAACGGGTTAAACGCCTCCAGCTCGCGTCCCCGAGCCAGTGCGGTCTCGAAGTCGAATGCCGTATTGATGTCAATCAGGAAGCCGACGGCAGGACCAATGGCATCACGCACCGCTTCACAGCGTCGCAAGTCATTCTCCTCTTCGCCGACCGCGCCGATATGTGTTTTCACGTAACGAAAGCCGCGCTGGACGTAGCCGCTTGCCAGCTCGGCCATCTGTTGCGGTTCTTCCCAGTGTAAATCGCTGGCATAAGCCTCCACTCGATCGCGTTTGCGGCCACCCAGAAATTCACAAACAGGACGTCCTTCGCATTTGCCACGGATATCCCAACAGGCAACCTCGATGGCGCTGACACCACACATCACCGAGCCAGCGGTTTCCCAAAACGCACTCGATGCGCACAACTGTCGCCAGAGGCCGTCAAGGTCCAACGGATCCATCCCAATCGCCGCCGGGGCCAAACGTCTTGCGATAATCTCAGGCATCAGCAATGGGTCGCCAAACGCATCACCGATCCCTGTTACCCCTTGGTCGGTTTCCACAATGACAAAAGTAAACAGGCGCCGATCCGTCGCCCCCTGTGCGTTGCGCATTGGTCTCACTAATGGCCGTTCACGCTGCACAGCATGGAGATTCGTGATTTTCACGGCCCGCCTCCTGGTAGATCACGTGACTTTCTCGCCGGAGTCTCGCCCTTCGTGAACGTGTCGAGAGAATAACAGACCACCCGGCCCACCACCACCTTTCTGAAAAGCGGGCTGCGGACAACGTAACGGCACCACCGGTCCCAGACGAATCAGGCACATCCATGGGATCCGGTTAACGCGTTGGCCGGCGTCGACGACGTCGCTCTCTCTGGCGCCCACCGCGCGCGGTGCTCGGAAACCGGCTCTGCCATCGAACACCAGCCCGCACGCCAGCCTGACGATGCTGACTGTAAGTCAATTGGCTTGGGCGATGCCGATTCAGTGCCTTAGCCAAAGCATCACGAAGTTCCCCCGCAAGGGTATCCGGAGGCACCGTAGCAAGTACCTGCCCCGTCAAGCCAAACGTGCCGGGCTGAATCACGATGAACCCCAGGCCAGCCTGGAATCCTGCCACCGCCTGAAATTCACCCGGTGTCTGGGCGGACACATATTGAACCTTGCCGACGAAAGGCTCGGACCACGCAACTTGTGCTAGTTCCCGCTCCATACGGGTACGCTGTGCGCGATCCGGCGAGTAGACCACAACCAACGGTTGACGATCGGCTGCTGCCACGTTCAAGGCGATGCGCAGATCTGCCAGGTAAGGAACCGGGCGCGAACCCTGAGCATCTCTGCGATTCCCCGGGTACTGTCGCGCGATCGCTTCCATAGCGAGCGCCATCTTCTTGATCGACTCCAGCGGCTGGGCGTTGATACCGGGCCCCTTGACACCGCCGAACGCCCATACCGGACTACGGCCGGACCTTACCAGTGGCGTCTTGCCATCCGGTGTGAGGATCGCAAAGACGGTATTTTGCAGATTGCCCCCGGGGGCAAAGATACCGCGTAACATTCTACTTTCGGCGGCATCTTCATAGGTCGCCAGGCGGATACAAACAAACTTGCGGGAGGCTGCTATCACGTCTTGATCGGCCAGGAAACTCCTGTCCATCCCAGTCTTACCCGGTCACCACACACCTGGAACAGCATGACACTGGGGAGCCGCAGAAACCAACATGATCGGCTTACCCGTCCGCTGTGCCTCCGCCAGGCCACCCTTCCAGGTACCATGCCAGACAATTTTTGCCGCGAGTTGTCTGTCGCGCTGCGCCTCCACAGTTGCGACGCACAAGCCACCAAGCAGTACCCCTACACCAGTCCATAGACAAATGCGCCGCTGTCGATTCTTTGACCTGCGGTGTTCTACCCAGCCCACAGCGTGATCCTTAGGAGTGCAATCAAAGCCGCATTCGAACTCGCTGACCAATCCAACCATCCGAAAGCGGCGAAGTTTCGTTGCCAGCAAACAATGCGTCAAGTTTCTGCGAATCTGCCGCAGGAGTTCAGCCAGCGCGCGGCCGCTCAACGAATCAAAATACAAGAAGGTCCGGTCTGCGCAAGCGGCTCTGACACGCTCTTCAAGCCACCTGTCTGCGCATCGATCCGAAACAGCGCGAGATTTCCTCCTGACATATTCGCGCAGAGCAACAGCTGTCCACCCGGAGTGATCGCCAGGTTTTGCGGCCCCTTGCCCAGGCTCGGTTCGATCGCCAACAAGGTCAGGCGACCATTCTCACCAATCCGATACGCCGCAATACTGTCATGCCCCCGATTCGTTCCGTACAAGTAACGGCCGTCGGGCGTAATCTTCAGATCCGCGCAGTGGCTGACGCCTTCGAAATCCTCAGGAAGCGTGTCAATGGTCTGCTGTTCGATCAACAGCCCCGATTTGGCGTCATAGTCGAACAGCGTCACCGAGTTATGGATCTCGTTGATGACGTAAAGGTACTTTCCGTTGGGATGAAAGGTCAGATGTCGTGGCCCCGCACCGGGAGACGTCCGTACGAATGGCTGGCGATGGGGATGCAACTTGCCCCCGGTGTCATCCAATCGGTAGCCGAGTACCTGGTCGAGCCCCAGGTCCGCGGCAAAAACAAATCGGTTATCAGGACTGACAATAATACTGTGCGCATGCGGAGCCTCTTGGCGACTCTCATTGACGCTCGATCCACGGTGTTGAATAAACGACGCGGCTGCGCCGAGCGATCCGTCCTCACGTACTGGCAGCGAAGCGACACTGCCGCTCGAATAATTCGCCACCACGACGGTTTTCCCGGTCTTGTCGACATCCAGGTAACACGCGGCGGTCCCCCGCGCCGACTGTCGATTCAACAATTTCAGCTGTCCGTTACCGTCAACAATCTGAAACGCAGCCACCTGCTCGTGTTCCTTACCCCCAAACTGCCCCGGCGCGTGAATCGAGTACAAGAACTCGCGATCCGGCGACAGGGCGATAAAAAACGGGTGTTCGACATCCCTGTTGCGTTGCACCTGCTTCAGCTGGCCGCTCTCCACATCGAGTCGATAGGCGCAAATCGAACCCTCATCGCCAGGTGCGAATGCTGTCACAAATACAAGCAATTCTTCCGCGGCCATGTGCTGCACTGGGAAACTCCCCACGAACCCGAGAAACAACGAGAACAAAATTCTAGATAGACCGCCCTGCATATCCACTCTCCCTTGGTAATAAGGTGACTTGGGCAACTGCGAAACCTACCGTCAACGCGGCGCGCACAACCACAATTGCCATACCCGCAGCGGGGTGACACAGTGCTCTGCGACAGTCGTGCTGTTCCGCAAAGACGCAACCACCTCGAAAGATTTCCACCGGCGGAATTCCCATCTTAGCCACCCCACTGTGGCAATGACAAGCAGCGCGGACAGACCTGTCGACCTGCGCCCGTTATCCATCACGAGCCAGCCACGGGCATCTCCGCAGCGTCATCTACGGTAACATGTCCCGCACGCTCACTGGGCCAGCATGTCGCTGGATCTGCTGCCAGGATCCGCGCCGCCAGCCAGGCATACGTCACAATAACCAGCAACAGAGTAAGTCCATATATTGACAAGGCGCGCACGGCACTTCCAGGCTGGAGCAACACAAACCCGCAAACAGCGACAGCAGGAACTGCCAAGGAGGTCGCCAACACAAACACCGCGTGATTCCATTTCACTGGGGCGGGTCGCGTTAGCGGCCACTGGCGTTTCCTATCCAACAGATCGGGCAGATCCGGATGGACCCAAACCCGCAGACCCACTGCCCAGGAGGCAAAGGAGGCCAACAAACCCAATGCCGACGTCAAGGCAACCCCGATCATCAACGTCGTCATCACCGCCCCGAAGCGATTCATGTTCGGAGCGACCGCAGTGAAGTAGAAATACACCAACATGCAAACAACCGAAGCCAGCGAGGACGCCGCGATTTTCCAGCAGCCTGTGGCCGCACAGAACAAGCCGCAAATGACATCACGGCTTCGTGGACAATCGACGCGCACCAACCAGATCGCCGTCTGTAAAGATCGCCAACTCGCTCGTATCGAGGGCAGGAGTATTCCAACTAGCGGACGCCCCGTCACAACAAACGCAACCACACCCAAGGCGATCAGGATTACCAGCTGCCACCAAAAGCTCTGTTTTTGTGACATGAGGCTCTCGTCTCCAGGATCCGCGGTCAACACCTGGTGTCCCGCTAAATCCTCTTCGCACCTTCCACCCAATCGGTGTGCGCCACGCGTCGTCACGACTTAGCCACGCCCTGGGCTTGTAATTTCCGATCAAACCAGAACGGCCCAAAAGGAATGACGGCGGCGACCATGCCAACAAATGCAAGGCCCAGCGAGAGTGGAACCTGCCGGACAGCCACAGCCAGCATCAAAACCAGCCCGACAAACAAGAACCCGTGCAGCGTCCCTACTATGGTCACTGCCAAAGGCATCCCCGCCAGGTATTTGAGCGGCATCGCAATGCCAAACAATACGAGTGTCGAGATACCTTCAGTCTTGCTTGTCCAACGCAAAACACGAAGAAAACTGGGTTCCGAATCGCTCACTTCACTCCATCTCCACCATGGTGTTACCCGGACTCACAAAAAACCACCTCTGGACAGCGCCACCGGGGGATGCGTCTCAGGCGATCCAGTCGTGCAGAATACGCCCCGCGACATCAGTCAAACGAAAATCACGGCCCTGGAAACGATAGGTCAGGCGCAAGTGGTCGATGCCAAACTGGTGCAATAGAGTTGCGTGCAGATCGTTTACAGAAACCGGGTCTTGCTCAACACGAAACCCCACATCATTGGTCTTACCATAAGTCAATCCACCCTGTACTCCGCCGCCAGCAAGCAGCATCGAAAAGCAACTCGGGTGATGATCGCGTCCCGCGGCCGCTGGAGCGGAACTCAGATTCTCGCCCATCGGTGTGCGACCGAATTCGCTACCCCAGACAACCATCGTCTCGTCTAGCATACCGCGTTGTTTTAGATCCTTGATCAAAGCCGTTAACGGCTGATCCACAACGCCCGCATTGTAGGCAAGATTCCCATCCAGATTTCGATGTTGATCCCAGGAGGCATGCAGAATGTTGACGAAACGCACACCGCGTTCCACCATCCGCCGTGCCAACAGGCAGTTCCGGGCGAACGCCTGGTACGTCTTCAAATGTGGGAAAGTACCGCGCATACCGTTTGGATCGGGTTCCTTACGCAAAACACCGTACGCCTTCAAGGTCTGCTCTGACTCGGCCGACAGATCCGTCAGTTCCGGGGCCGCGAGCTGCATCCGGCCCGCTAGTTCATAACTCTTGATCCGTGCGGCGATACGAGGGTCGCCAACACGTTCATAAGACCGTCGGTTGAGGTCCGTCAACGCCGCAAGTTCTCGCATCTGCTGACCGGCCGCAACCCCAGCTGGGTTGTCCAAATTCAATACCGGTTCACCCTCATTGCGAAACAGCACCCCGCTGTAGGGCGTGGGCAAAAAGCCACTTTGGTAAAGAGTGGCCCCGCCACTCGTTCCGCGTCCCGCAGTCAATACCACGTAGCCAGGCAAATTGGCCGATTCACTGCCAAGCGCATACGTGACCCATGCGCCAGCGGTTGGCATACCGGCTCGAGCCACACCACACTGCATCGCCAATTGAGCCGGATGGTGGTTAAATTGCTCACCCTGCATTGACCGCACCAGCAACAAGTCATCGGCACAACTACCTAAATGAGGCAGCAGCTCACTCAGTTCCATCCCCGATTCGCCATGCCGATAGAACTTCCGTGGGCTGGCCATCAGTGTCGCACTCGCCGGCTTGATGAAAGCAAAGCGGGTGTCTCCGACCATCTCGCTGGAAAGTGTCTGGCCTTGTAACGCTCTTAGCTTCGGTTTGGAATCGAACAAATCCAATTGCGATGGCCCACCCGCCATAAACACAAAAATACAGGCCTTGGCACGAGGACGAAAGTGTGATGCCTCGGTAGATTCTGGTGTCTCGCCTCGCAACAGGGATTCGACCGCCGCCGCACCCAAGCCACAGGCACTACTGGTCAGAAATGCCCGACGGGCATGCTGTCTAACGTGCTGATTCGAATTCATCGTCAATCTCGCGTGGTCACTTCATCCAGGTTCAGAATCACGCGTGCGACCGCAATCCAGGCTGCGACTTCCCAATCAGCGCACCCAGTCACGCCATACACACCGACTCGTTGCCTAGCATCCTGCGAACGATCTCGATACCACTGACGGCTACGGGTAAGTAGTGAGTGCAGACGCCGCAATTCGCCAGCAGTCGGATGCCGCGGGACACAAAGTCTCCAGGCCAGAACGAGCCGGTCCTGATCATCAACAGCAGACAACAGGATTGCCCGCCGCGCCAGTGCCTGCGACGCTTCCACGTAAACCTCATTATTCAATGTCACCAGCGCACCCAGCGGCGTATCGGAACGGTTCCGCGCCAGACAGACAACATTCGATTCCGGACTATCCAGAGTCATTAGATTCGGATGCGGGGCCGTACGCTTGAAAAAGGTGTACATACCACGGCGATAACGGTCACTACCCTGACTCGTCTCCCAGGTAAACCCGCGATCATAGTTGAGCTGAGCGATACCTGGAGGCAGTGGAGGAAAAACGCTCGCGCCGCCGATCTTGCGAGTCAGTAAACCGCTTGCCGCCAAGTACAAATCACGGACAATTTCCGCCTCTACTCGAAACCGTCCCTGCCGATGCCAGAGGCGGTTAGTCGGATCCACATCGACAAAATCAGGGCGATAGAGCGAGGACTGTCGATACGTGCCACTCAGCACCACTTCGCGAATCAGACGTTTCCGCGACCAGCCTCCGTCACGCAATCGTGCGGCGAGGTAATCCAGCAGACGCGGGTGCGTAGGCCGTTCACCACGGGTCCCAAAGTCATCCATCGTCCGCACAATCCCCTCACCCAACAGATTTTTCCAGACCGCATTGCACTGCACACGAGCGACTAGAGGATTACCGGGATCTACCAGCCACCGGGCCAGGCTGAGACGATCTTTCACGACGGGCATGTTTCCCGACACAAACAGATCCGGCACCGCTGGCTCAACCACTGCGCCCGGAACTCGATAATCACCACGAACATGGACGTGCGTTTGGCGTCGTTGCTCTCCGGGCAGTTCGCGCAAAACAGGCGTCTCTGGAGCAGCGATGCCGCTTCGTTGCTTCCGCAACTGACTCAGCCGTTGACGCAATGATGCCAACTCCGGTGCCCATCCGCGAAAATAACGAGCCAACTTTTTTCGTTGTTTTACGGTCCGCTCAGTCTCCGGCAAGTCAACGATGGCGCGTATTTCAGTTGACAGTGATCCGAACTGGAACGTGGGCCCACCGTAGGCAATCTTATTGGTGAAGCTGCCCGAATCGACGGTCTGCGGCGGCAACCCGCCATACTTCGAATCAATATGCGTCAGCGCTCCATCGCCATCGTGAAATGTCACCCCCATCTGCGAAGACTTGTCTACATTCAAATAACGATTCTGCTGGTTATATCCGGCACCCACGATGGCGTATTGCCGTTTCGGCTGCAGTCGAATCGCAGTCTGCAAAGGCTTGAGATAAAGAAACTGATCCCCGGTCTTGCCAACTGGATCGCCAGTTGCCCCGGAGACAAAATCGACCTTTTGCAACACCTGGCCCGAGGTCATATCAAACAACTGGACTGAAAGCGTGGTACCGGTAATTTTCGGGGCACGCAACGCCGTCCCCAAGGCTGTCACATCGACCACTCGATTGGCCGCAAAAAACAAACCCACGCCCTTCCCATAATCACCACCCGACGCAGGAACGCCGTCTACACTCGAGGAATCATAGGCCAGTGTGGGCGCGACCACGGCCCCCTCCGCTGACGACGCTCGCACGGAGGATTCCCACGTCTGTTGCGCGCGTTGCAACCGCGGGCTTTCCTGCCACAAGGCGGCCTCTTGTACAGCTATCGCCTCGTCCAGCCTCTGTGTTTCCGCTTGCAATCCCTGAGTGAGCGCAGGCAGCAGCGGGGCGTTATCATTACTGTCCGCATCCTCAGTCTGGTTGAATACAGCAAACAACTCGTAGTAGTTCCGCTGTGTAAACGCGTCATATTTGTGGTCATGGCATTGGGCACACCCGGCGGTCATGCCCATCCATACCTGCATCGTCGTATTCACTCGATCGACCACCGCGGCGACTCGGAATTCCTCGTTATCAGTTCCTCCCTCCGCATTGGTCATCGTATTGCGATGGAAGGCCGTGGCCAGCAGCTGGTCCGCTGTCGGGTTCGGCAACATGTCTCCAGCCAGCTGTTCAACCGTAAATTGATCGAACGGCAAGTCCCGATTGATGGCCTGTATCACCCAGTCGCGAAACGGCCAAATCGTTCGCGTCTGGTCGCTCTCATAACCATTGGTGTCCGCAAAGCGCGCCTTATCCAGCCAGTGCCGCGCCCAGCGTTCTCCAAAATGCGGTGAATGCAACAAGCGATCGACCAGCTCTTCGTAGGCGGTCGGGGAGTCATCCTTGGCAAACGCGTCCACCTCACAGGGCGCGGGAGGCAATCCAAGCAGGTCGTAATACAAGCGTTTAATCAAAGTGACACGTGTTGCATCGGGTGATGGCGTCTGTCCTGTTGGCCGCAATCGAAAGCCAATGAACGCATCGACAGGATTACGCATTCGCCCGGCCAGTAAAGTCGGTAGCGGACCCGGATCGAGCGGCAGAAATGCCCAGTGGTGTTGCCACTTCGCCCCTTGCTGTATCCACCTCTCCAGTAGCTCGATCTGGCCGGCATCCAATGCGGGCCCCTCGTCGGGCGGTGGCATTCTCAAATCGACGTCCCGACTTCGCACCCGCGTGAGCAGCTCGCTGGCTGAAACATCGCCAGGAACAACCGCGCTCTGACCACTTGGCAGGACTCGTTTTGCGTCACCTTCTCGATCCAAACGCAAGGTTGCTGCGCGAGCTTGCTGATCGGGGCCATGACAGCGCAAACACTTCTCTGCCAGCAACGGCTGTACATCGCGGGCAAATTGGACCGGTGACGCCGGCAGGGCTGGCACAGTCCGCACCAAGGCCAACACGCCCCACACAGACAACAGGGCAACCAGCGACCTGTTATGCACTCGAGGATTCTTCATAACCGAATTATCACCAGGACGTGATAATCCGGTCAATCGAGCCGCTGGTGTTGCGACCTCCCATCGCCGGCCAGGCCCCCCTGTGCATACAATCAATCAGGCGTCGCAACACAACAACCCGCCCAGGCGAACACACCCTCCGTACAAGCATCTCTTCTATGAGCACCACACCGTTGCCCCCAATGCTCGAGCAGCTGCATTTCGACAACCGGTTTACACGTGAATTGCCGGCGGATAGCGAAACAGGCAATTTTCCTCGCCAGGTTCACGGCAGTTGTTTTTCGCGTGTCACCCCAGCGCGAATCAACGAACCAAAGTTGATTGGCTTCTCCCGCGAAGTCGCGCAGCTACTGGATCTTACGGGCGACCCTTTTGTCGATAATCATTTCGCGGAAATTTTCTCCGGTCATCGCCAACTTCCCGCCATGGATCCCTACGCGACGTGTTACGGCGGACATCAGTTCGGCAACTGGGCCGGACAATTGGGTGACGGGCGGGCGATCAACCTGGGTGAAATTGTCAACCAACGAGGAGAGCGATGGGCGCTGCAACTCAAAGGTGCGGGGCGTACTCCTTACTCGCGTAGCGCAGACGGGCTCGCTGTCTTGCGTTCCTCGCTGCGCGAGTTCCTCTGCAGCGAAGCCATGTTTCACCTCGGCGTTCCCACGACCCGCGCGCTCAGCCTGGTGCTGACGGGTGAAGAGGTCGTGCGTGACATGTTCTACGACGGCAATCCGAAAGTCGAGCCAGGCGCCGTCGTCTGTCGCGTCGCCCCCTCGTTTACACGGTTCGGCCACTTTCAGATCTTCGCAGCACGCAACGATATCGAGCTACTCCAAAAACTCGTCGACTACACGCTACGCACTGATTTCCCTCACCTGGGAAAGCCCTCGCGCGAAACCTACATCGCCTGGTTTAATGAAGTCTGTCGGACCACTGCAACCATGATCGTGCATTGGATGCGGGTCGGTTTTGTGCATGGCGTGATGAATACCGACAACATGTCCATCTTGGGCCTGACCATCGATTACGGCCCCTACGGCTGGCTCGAAGACTACGATCCCAACTGGACTCCCAATACGACGGATGCGATGGGCAGGCGCTACCGGTTTGGCCACCAACCCCAAGTGGCCATGTGGAACCTGGCACAATTCGCCAACGCCTTGCTACCGTTGATCGAACAGGTCGAACCTTTACAAGAATCCCTCGACGCTTTCACAGATCACTACCAACGTGGCTGGGAAAATACCCTGGCTGCCAAGCTGGGGCTAAGCCAGTTTGATGCCGCCACGGACAAAGCACTATCCGACGATCTGTTCTCGGTACTCCAGCTGGTGGAAACGGACATGACTCTTTTCTTCCGCAAACTGGCAACGTTGCGGATCGACCAACTTCTGGATCGGGATATTGATGATGAAACACTCATGCAGCCATTACGCGCCGCCTACTACGAACCAGATCAATTGACAACATCCGATCGAAATGCAATCACCGCTTGGCTGCGCAGGTATGGCGAGCGTCTGGAGCAAGACAGCCTGCCCGAGACCAAACGCCGCCAGCGGATGAACTCGGTCAATCCCAAGTACGTACTGCGCAATTACCTGGCCCAATTGGCTATTGACAAAGCGGAAACAGGCGACCTGTCTCTGCTCACCGAATTACTGGAGTTGTTACGGCATCCCTATGACGAACAGCCCGATCGAGACGAATACGCCGCCAAACGACCTGATTGGGCGAAGCATCGCGCGGGGTGTTCAATGCTCTCCTGCAGCTCCTGAGGTCAGGGCGCTAACGCCTATCAGGGCGGCATCCCACACATCACCTGGAACACTGCCGGGGCAAGTTAACGTGTCGTCTGCAGCATACGAATCGTGTAGGCCACCCCATTGAGCAAATTGCGCCGCGCGTAATAGCGATAAAAACCGGATTGGCTATCGTTGATCGACTCCACTGTCGTCGCGCAATGAACCCCCACATACCAGGTCCCCGGTGGCAGCGTAGCCTCCAGCCGTTTGTTAGCGCCTGGAGAAACACTCTGGTGGATCGCATGGCCCGCCAGCGCCAACGAATCCCGCTGCAGGTAAAGATGCAGATCGACGGCCGCATCTCCTTCAATTTCGATGGTCACGCGTGGCGTGTCGGCGGAGACTTCAAATCGAAAATGGTGGTATTGTCGGTCGCCGATACGCGTCAACTCCGGTTTCGCGTCGGTGGTGTGTCGATCCATTCGACGCGGCGAGTCCGAGACCAACGTGCCTTTTACCGCTGGTGTCCCGGTGCCTTCCAGAGCGTACAGAAAACAGGCTTGCGTGAGAGACAATTGCTCGCCAACGGAGACACCCTCGGGATGCGATCCGATGTTCACCACCCGTCCTTGTGCGGTGCCCTTACGATACGCCCAGATAGCGGCTCCGCCATCGATCTTGTGATCCGGATGATGGTAGGTGGCAAGAATTTCGGTCTCTTTAAGATGCTCGCCCGTACTCGTCGAGAGCCAATTACCGTTGTTGTGGTACACGGCTTCGACCTGTCGGTCAGGGCCAAATTCACGAAAATTCAACAGCGGTGAGTCTTCCGGTATCAGATGCGTCAGTCGTGCTTTCTTGAGACCCGTGTTCAACGTGTTGTAGGGGAATATATGCAAGTACCCCAACCGTGGCTCGACGCGTTTATCAACATTGCGCCCACTTAGAAAAGAACCGGCGCAAGAGCCGCAATAACTGCCGCCATTGGCATGAAACTGACGCAACAGCTCGCGTCCTTTCGAAGTCAATGACTTTCCGTGACTGGTCGCGCCACCGCCATTGACGTAGAGCATCCGGAACCGTGGCTGACCATCGGGATAAAGGAGCACACCGTTTGTATCCTCGGGCGTCCCCACCAGCATTTTATTTTGCTGAATCGCATCCTTACCAGCGTAATATTCATACGACAAGCCCAGTGACTCTGCGGCGAATAGACGTTTGCGACTCGTCAAGTTGGCGCCACTACTCATAAAGATGTCTTTGTAGAAGCCAGGGGCGTCGGCCACCCGCGGAACACTGCCTTTGTCCGGAGCACGTTGCCGGTCAAGACAGGCGTCCTGCACCATGGCGCGAAACGCGTGGCGTGGATTGGTACTCCCGTTGGTCTGGGTGAAGACCAACCCAATCAGTTCACGTTCAGGATCGACCCAGACCCACGTTCCATCCGACCCCGAATGTGCATACGTGCCTCCTGCTTTGGAGACCACCCACCCCAACCCGTAACGCTCGGCGGCAGGAATGTAACTTACCTGTGGATTCACCGCCTGGTGTACCAGTGTCGCAGGCAATATACGGCGGCCACGGTAGATGCCTCGGTTCAGCAGCATCTGGCAAAAAGTCGCATAATCCCGCGCGCTGGAAATCATGCCACCCGAACCGCGGGGGAAAGGGAAGTCGGGAGCATCACCCGGCTGCCAGCCGGCCTGCCAGCTGCCGTCGGCTTGGCGCACCGCTACCGTCGACATGCGCGTGTGGTCCGCGACCGATTCATGGTTGACACTATCCACCATACCCAGCGGCTCGTAGAGGCAGTCCCGCAGGTGTTGCTGATACGACCCGGTGAGTGTTTCGATGACGCCCGCCAGGATGTTGTAACCGGCATTGTTGTATTTGTAGGAAGCACCCGGTTGCACCACCGCGCCAATCTGAGCGAAACGAGACACCTCCAATAGGAGGTTCGGCGCGTCGGGGAACGCAGGAGATTTCTTGAGCAGCGGCTTGAGAAATAGCGGTTCGATCCGCAAACCACTGGTATGCGTCAATAGCTGGCGAATGGTAATTCGCCTGGATTTCTCTGCCATAAACGCCGGCAGATACAGACTCACTGGATCGTCAAGCTCCAACACACCGTCGGCAACCAGCGCTAGGATCCCTGCCGCGGTTACGGCTTTACTGTTGGAGGCCATGCGAAACAGGGCATCTTCCTGCATCGGCTCAGTTCGCTGCGGACCGCGCCAGCCGAGCGCCTGGTGGAGGATAATCTTGCCGCGACGCGCGACCAGTAACACCGCACCGTGCATCTCACCATCCGCAATGGCTTGCTCAACCAACCCAACCGCTGTCTTGAGTCGGGCGCGATCCACTTGGACATCCTGAGGATCACCCGGTTCCAGAATGTCACCCGTTGCACCTGGCGGCTCCGACTGATCCTTCCCTGCGGCGCCAATTCGTACCAGCGCCGCCAATTCCAGCGGGAAATCCGTCAGGATGGCATCGATACCGGCGTAAATAGCACGGCGCCAGTTGAGCGGCTCCCGCCCCGAGACGACAGGTCCCGCTAGGAAGGCCCGCTTGCCATGCTGATGCACCTTTGCCAGTTCGGCCGGACGCGGCAGGTACCGAAAGTAAACCCAATCGGAGTCAACATCGTCCAAAGCCGCAGCCAGGTCATCCGCGCTATTGGCCAGGCAGGCGACCTGTGTTGCCTTATCCGTCTCGCGCAGACGACGGCGGACCTGGGGGTCTCGTATGGCGGACCCGATGAACAGGAGCCGATCAAGTACCCGAGCGCGCCGAGCTGCGCGCACGACGTCCACCGCAATGCCCGCCGCTTTAAGATCAACCGCAATCAGCGCAGGGGAACCGGGAGCACTCGGCAAGAGGGCTAAGACCTCATCAAACGTCGGAATCCGTTCACGCTCGAATAAGGGGCCAAACCAGCGGCCCGCGTCCAGGGCCTTCAATTGCGCCAGACTCAACGCGTCGACACGACCACTTCCGTCGGTGGTACGATCAACGGTAGCATCATGTACACAAACCAGGTGGCCATCCCGGGACCGCCGCACGTCCACCTCAAACCCCATCCTCAGTTGCAGGCACGCGTGAAAATTGGCCAACGTGTTTTCCGGAGCATGCTGCAGCAAGCCTCGATGAGCGACCACCCGCGCCTGTGCGGCCAGACCTGAGTTCGGCTCAGTGAAGCTGGCAAACAACGCGACCAGTAAAACCACCCGTCGCATTCCTCTGGTGACGCCGCGCGTTCCACAGACAAACCCCATGGTGTCCTCCCCTCTAGAACTTCCCCATCAACTTGTTTCGCATTGTAACAGTATCGCAACAGTAGCCGGGCCCTGTCTTACCGGCGATTCACGGGATTGCCGAAAAGAATTGCGACACAGCACGTCGCAAAGTAAGAGGATGCCCAGCTGCGTCTCGCCGATCGTGGCGTCACCTTGCCGGCCGCGCTGATGCCCTCTCGTTCCTACAGCTGTCGAACTGACTTGCCGCGGCAACCTGGTTGCCTTGCACATGATGCGACAGAAACGCGTTTACACCAAATGCCTGTTTCGCTGAAGATCCACCGCGTCACTTTTCTCCCAAAACCCACCGTTGAAATCGATACTTCCTCAAAAGGTGTCGATAGATCCAGGGGCTCTGCTCGCAAGCGGCAAGGCATTGGCGAACTAGTTTCGGCAAGGATCTTTTTTGTGGCACCAGGAACGCGCGCACACGAATATTCCGAAACCCGACCGATGCCAGATCAGCGATCACTGATTCAACCGAGTCCGTTCCTGGATCGAAATCTGCAATCAACTTTCTGCGGCTGACACGGTAGAGCTCCTGCAATGTCGCGCGAGGTTGGTCGGCATATTTGTACAAATGACGCATGACCGCCACAACGTGATCAAAACTCTCTGATACCGGAAACGGAATTTGGTTAATGTCCAGTTGCCGTGTCGACAATGTACCACTGTCGACCGCTGCCTGGTTGCGATTTCGAGTTGCCTCAACTAGTGCCGGCGAAACGTCCGAGGCGCACACACGACATCGCTTGTTCACCAGCAGACCTGCCAGCTACCCATCGCCACAGCCGATTTCTAGTACCGAATCCTGCGGCCTTATCCTGGGCCCCCATGACTCGAGAATCTCCAGTCGCCGCCCGAAATAGGCCGCCGGATCCATATACCATCCGGCAAGGTGGGACAACGGCTCCCCGGTCGCCGGGTCGTATTTGTGACCGGGATTTTGCGGACCATTCGACATGAGTCAATGACACCAAACAGGTTACAGACATTGGTACCCAGAAGCGGCGATCGATCGCTCCGGTGCTCTATTGTACTCCCCTGAATTCCCAGTCGATGTTGTCGCCCTCATAAATGCCCGTAACGGCAGTCGGCAAATACGTTAGAATCGTTCGCTGTGAAAGTGTCGAAGTCCAGCGGCGTTTGGTACCAATTAGAGGAATACCAGCAACTAATGTCCATCCTGCGACGACCGTTTCTCGTGTGGGTGCCACTGGCCATGCGATTTTCGCTCGGACTGGTACTGTTCGTTGGCTGTGATACGCCATCGGCAATCAGCGTCTCTCGGGACAGTGAGGCTGCCACCACCCCGGATGGGTCACTGCGGCAGCTGGGAGCCGCCAGCGACCGGAACCAGCTCGGCGACGTCGTACGGATTCGGTTGGAATACTGCCAAGTTACCGACCATGCGCTACGAAAACTACTCGCGTTCCCGCAACTCGAGTCACTGAAAATCACGTCCTGTCCACGAATCGGCGGCAAGGGTTTGGTCCCGTTGAAAGATCTCCCCACCTTGCAAACACTCAGTCTCACGTTTTGCCCACGGATTCGGGATGACAGTCTGCGACTGCTGCAAAACTTGGAACACCTGACCAATCTGTCCCTCGATGGTTGTGCCGGAATCACGGATGCCGGACTCCTCCATTTAGAGAGTCTTTCCCAACTAAGAACACTCTCGCTACGAGATACCTGGGTCACTTACGACAGAATGGTCGACTTCCAGAAGAAACGGCCGCGTTGCCAGATCCGCCATACCTGGACAGCTGAGGAGCAGGTGGAGGGGTCACACCGGCGGCAGCAGACCGCGGAGTTTTACCGTCAATTGGGCACATCCAGCGCCCAGCGCGGCCGTCCGTCGGCTGCCTTCTCAGCCCTGGACACCGTCGTTCGTTTACTACCTTTCGACGCCCGCGCCTACAATGATCGCGGGTATGCCCGCAAGCTCCAGGATAAAATCGACCTGGCCATCAAAGACTACACGGCTGCCATTCGCATCCACCCCAATTTTGCCTTGGCCTACTTCAATCGGGCCGTGGCCTATCGGGACCAGGGAAATACCAAGAAAGCGGAACGCGACTTTACGAAAGCAAAGCTGCTCGGTTACGACAAACCTGCACCTTAATGGACCGTTGTGTTGACGCCCTAACGCAACTGCGCGACCCCGCGCCGTTGCGCGCAACACCACCTGAGGCGCAGCGTGCCGCCGCAGATGACGTAGTTTCCTCAAAACTCTACTTTCAAAGGCGATCCGATGTCCCCCGAACCACTGCCTTCTGCACCCCTCACTGGCGGACTGACTGGACTGGATTTCGTCGTAATCGCTTTCTACCTGATCGCTACGATGTCGATGGGCCTCTGGATCGCGCGTGGCCAACACTCCACCGAAGACTTTTTCGTCGGTGGCCGGCAGCTTCCTGCCTGGGCCGTGGGAATCAGTATCCTCGCCTCCCTGCTCTCAACCATCACCTACCTCGGCATGCCGGGAGAGATGTTCCGCACCGGGGTTGGGTTTCTGACTCGTCAACTGGGGGTCCCTCTGGTGTTGGTCGTGGTCTGGTTCCTGTGGATCCCGTTTTTCATGCGGCTCAATCTGACCAGCGCCTACGAGTACCTGGAACGGCGGTTCAATTACACGGTCCGCGCGCTCGGTGCGATTCTCTGCCTGGCCCTGTTACTGGGCTGGATGGCCGTCGTCGTATTGACAGCTTCCCGTGCCATGGCCGAGATCACTTACCTCGATCTGGGCTGGTTCTTCGGCACCAATACCGACGAGCATCGCGACGCCGACCTGCACGCAATCATCCTGGCCATCGGACTGTTCTCGGTGATCTACACCACACTGGGCGGAATCCGCGCCGTCATCTGGACCGACGTGATCCAGTTCTTCATCTTGATCGGTGGCGCGTTGTTCACGATCGCGTATGTGGCGTTCGACACCGGCACCGGCTTGGGAGCGTGGATGGAAGCGCAAAGCGTCTATGCACACCGCGAATCGGTGGAGTGGTTCAGTCTGGACATCGGAAATCGGTCTACGGTCTTCTTTATCAGCGTGGGCATGTTCTTCTGGTTCTGTTGCACCCACGGCGCCAACCAGGTCGCTCTGCAGCGTTACTTCACGGTGGAAAGCGTGCGGGCAGCACGCAAAAGCTACCTGGTCAGTGCCCTGTCGAGTTTTGCGTTGAGCATCATTCTGGCCGGAGTCGGCCTGTCACTGCTGTACTTTATTAAAGACCACGAACTGCCGGCAGCGGCTGGCGTCGAGTCTGCAGTCGACTCCATTCGGGACGACGCCCAAGACAAGATCTTCCCGCAGTTCATCCGTTTCTATCTGCCGAGCGGACTTCGCGGACTGGTCGTGGCCGCCTTGTTCGCCGCCGCCATGTCGACCATCGACTCCGGAGCCAATTCGATCTCTACGATCGTTACGGTCGACTTTTTTCGCCACCGCAGATCGGGCCCTCCTTCGGCACAAGCAGAACTACGACTGGCCCGTAAGCTCACTGCTTCGATGGGATTGATCATCGTCACACTAACCATCCTGCTGTACCACGTCTCCAAGGGGACCGACATCATCACGCTCTGTCAGAAGGGATTCAACTGTTTCCTGGGCCCGCTCGGCGCGCTGTTCGTACTGGGGATGTGGTCCAAGCGAGCAACTGCAGTCTCGGTGATTCCAGCGGTCATTGCAGGTGAACTGTTCGGTGTCTGTGCCAGTTACAGTAAAGAACTTTTCGACTTCGCGTACTCCACGCATCTGGTCGTGCCCGGATCCTGGCTGGTGACGCTTGTGGCCGCCTACCTGTTGAGTCTGGTACTGCGCACCAGGGCCAGCGACGATGCGCAACAGTGGATGTGGCGTAGTGTGGTGTCACGGGAACTGGGAAAAACTTCTGCCAATGCGGCAGCCAACCAGGAATGATGGCGTCACGCGCCGCTGGTTCGACAACGCAGCATCTAGCGGAAAGCCGGGCCTGACTGACGCTGCTCAAAGCATTTGCAGAAAACCCTGCAGTGCAGCCAGATACGCCGGAAAGTTGGCAGCCAGCAAGCCGTTGTGTCCACCACGCTCAAACCAGACCAGCTCCTTGTTGACGGTGCCCGCCCAATCCAAGTGCAATTGAGCGTGGTCGGGAGTCACCAGATCGTCATCACGGGCATGCAACACGAGCAAGCGGCCTTGATAATCCCGCAACTTGGCCTGATGGTCCAGACGCGCCGCGACGGTAGCCGCCAGTTCGCTTTCACTAACGCCCAGTTCCTGGGCACTCATCCGCACCTGCAACCGCTGTAGCACGTCGGCAACACCGCTTTCCAGAATCAACCCCGCAATCTGTGGATACCGGCTGACGAGTTCGACCGCGAAGAGCGCACCGACCGAACGTCCGTAGACAACCAGTTGCTGAGCCTCCAGACCAAGCGACCGATAGAGCGGCTCTACATCTCCCAACATCTTGCCGAGCTGTGGGATCCCCGTCGAACCGCCATAGCCACGATACTCTGCCAGAAACACGCCCACACCCAGCTCAGCAATCGACCGCGCGTAGTCCGGCAGGTAGTCGGCCACCACTTCACCATTCCCGTGAAAATGGACCAGTGTCTTTTGGCCAGCCGCTGCCGGCGCATACCAGCAGGCCAGGCGTTCCCCACCCGTCTCCACCCATACGGGATCCGCAAGTGGTGCCTGGCGAGGGAAGAAATACCGTTCGGTGATCAGCGGGTGGTCGAGCAACTCTGCATGCATATCAGACCAAGCTATCGCGATCCGACAGACCCGTCCAGCGTCCTGATAACGCGTTTCCAGAGAACCCAACGCCGCTGCCCGAGTGCGTAGCAGCGAATTGAGAAGTGACAGAGTCGGCTCTATAATTCGGCCTTCCAGGTCAATCTCCCGCAAAGAAGCCGAGAAGACGTATGTTTCGCACCACCGCGCTGTCATTGGCATTGCTAGTCGGACTTTTCTGCACGCTCGTTGGCCAGGATAACAAAAAGGCCGAGAATGCCGCCCAAGCGCTCCGCGTCAAATACCAGCAGGCGGCACTCGCCGGCGGAAACAGCGCACGCGGCAAACAGGTGTTTACCTCTGAGAAAGCAGGTTGTGTCAAGTGCCATTTGATCGAAGGGGACGGACAACGCGCCGGCCCCGACCTGCGGGTCGTCGGTGACAAGTATGCACTCGACCAGTTGATTCGATCAGTGCTTGAACCCAGTGCTGCAATCCATCCCGATTACGCCACTCTGGTGGTGGCCACTGTCGCCGGCAAAGTACACACCGGCGTACTGCGCAAACGGACCAACCAGGAGATCCAGCTGCTCGATGCCGAAAGCAAGCTGGTGCGTATTCCCTTGGATGATGTCGACGAAGAAAAACGCAGCCCGACTTCGTTAATGCCTGCCAAACTGGCGGAAACGATGTCGGCGGAGCAGTTTGCAGACCTGACCGCATTTCTCACCACACTCAAGCAACCCGTAACCGATCCTGGAAAACTGCCAGGACTGGTCAACGAAATTCCCCTGCTCCAAAAACCCATCCGACTGGAACGTCTGCACACCAAGGACATCAAATTCGACCATCCGGTATGCGTCATTGCATTACCTGGTTCCAAAACTGATTTAATGGTGGTGGAACAAAAAACGCGCAAGATCTGGCGTCTGCAAAATAAAACAGACCGCGAGTTGTTTGCCGATCTCAGCGGAGAAGCAACGACAGGCCAGTTCGAAGGTGTGATGTGCCTGGCATTCCATCCCCGGTTCCTGGAAAACCGCAAGTACTACGTGAACTACCATGTCCGTAACCAAGGTAGTTTCTTTTCACCTATCATCGCGGAACGCCAGGCAACTGCAGATCTGCGCCGGGATGCGGGCGGCGCATCACGCCGTTTACTGCAGATCCCCCAGGATACGGATCTGCACTGGGGTGGCATGCTCGCTTTTGGACCTGATGGGTATCTTTACATCGGCGCCGGCGACGCCGGTCCCCAGGAAGACCCCGAAGGTCACAGCCAGGACTTGAGCCTGCTGCTAGGATCGATTCTGCGGATTGATGTTGACCGACAGGAAGGTGGCAAAGCGTACGCCATTCCGGCCACGAATCCCTACCGGGATGCAGGTCCCAAGATTCGGCCCGAAATCTGGGCCTCTGGTTTTCGTATGCCCTGGCGATTCAGTTTCGACGGCCCTACCGGTGACCTCTGGGTCGGCGACATCGGCCAGAACCTGTTTGAAGAAGTCTCCATCGCCCGGGTTGGCGAAGATCATGGCTGGAACGTCTACGAAGGCTTCACTAAATTTTCCGAACGTTATCGACGCCAGGGCGCCAAATACACCAGCCCCATCGTCTCCTATCGACGCAAACTCGGCGTGTCAGTGACCGGCGGTTACGTCTACCGAGGTAATCGCAGCCCGTCGTACCAAGGCGTCTATATTTTTGGTGATTTTGAATCCAAGAGTATTTGGGCGCTAACCCAGAGGGATCGCAAACTCCAGAAGATCCGCCGCATCGGCGAATCTCCCGAAAAAATATCTTCCTTCGGTATCGATGCGAACGGCGAACTGCTACTGGTCGGTTACGAAGGGACTCTGTTCCGTGTCGTGCTCGACGACTCAGTCTTTGAATAACCGCTGACGAACAGACGCCCCAGGTGCCCCTTTTTCACCACGTGCTCGCTTGTTCCTTCAGCTCAAACCATGAATGGCCTCTGACCCTGTCCCAGAGACACAACCCACAAGGAACTGCTCTCGTGAAGACTGCCCCTACTGCTGGACCGCGGCAACGACTGCAAAGTGGCCTTACCTGCCTGACCATCGGGTTGCTGGCAAGCCTGGTGATGGGGTTCATTAACACCGCC
The DNA here is from genome assembly GCA_002709225.1 of Planctomycetaceae bacterium. Lineage (GTDB taxonomy): Bacteria > Planctomycetota > Planctomycetia > Pirellulales > Pirellulaceae > UBA9264. The sequence continues at coordinate 2,513 of PAQH01000015.1, read as the reverse complement.
CAGTCCGCCGAAACAAACTACACAGTCCAAATCCAACTGTTGCCCGCGGGCTCAGCAGCCGCCCGCGTCCGCGTGATCGGCAGCGACCAGAAGTTCTCCGCGCCGGCCGATGCGGTCGTCCGCAAGACAACGCGTGAGGAGGACTACTTCTACGCCGACGACACCTTCACGGTGAACGTCCCCAGAGGAGTTACCCATTTCTATTTCTCCGCCGGCCTGGAATCGATTCCCTATCATCTCGAAATAGACGTCCAATCCGACACCACGCTTCCCGTCCCCATCAACCGCTGGATCGACATGCGCGCACGGGGGTGGTACGGGGGCGACTCACACGTCCATTTGCACACGGGGGGGCCCCTGGCAGTTACGGTCAAGGACGCACTCGTCGCCGCGCGGGCCGAAGGACTGCACTATTCCAATCTGTGTGTCTCCAACAATGTCGGAGACGACATTCGCGACGCTCCGCTGATTACCGGCAAGCCTCATCCACTATCCACGGCCAGCCACCTGCTGGTATTTGGCGAAGAGATGCGTAGCTCAATCTACGGCCACATGCAATTCTTCGGTATCCGCGAATTGGTTACGCCCCAGTACACCGGTTTCCTCGACACCCCCAACCACCACGACTATCCGGCTAATTACACCATGGCCGCCGAAGCGGTCCGCCAGGGAGGCATCGTCACCTACGGACACCCGATGTTCAAAGATCAACCACTCCCCTTTGGTGACGACCCCACCGCCGATAATGGAGCTGCTCGGGAACTCCCCGTTGACGCAATCCTGGGTGTCGCCCATGCGGTCGACTTGATGTCCTATAACAGCGATGAAGATCGTTCTGCGGAACTCTGGTACCGGTTGCTTAACTGTGGCCTGAAGCTCGCGGCCTGTGTCGGCACCGATGCGTTGCTCGATCGGTCTACCGACCCGCTGGGTGGCAGTCGAGTCTATGTCCAGGTCGACGGACCGTTGACCATGAACAAGTGGCTGACAGGATTGAAGCAGGGGCGTTCGTTCGTCACCAATGGTCCGATTCCACAGCTAACAATCGACGGCCAGGGCCCCGGTGACACTTGCCAGCTCAAAGAACAAAAAACGGTCCGAGCTCACGTGACCGTCGAAAGCTACACTGCATTTGATCGTGTGGACCTGATCGTCAACGGCGAAGTCGTCCATACCCACAAGAGCCCGCCAAACGCCGGGGCCAATGGCTTTCGAATCAGCCGTTACCATGTCGACCTGCCCATCACACGCAGCAGCTGGGTCGCGGTCCGTGTCCATGGCCCCGACCATCCGGCCATCTTCGATGGGCCCGCCTGGGCACACACCAGCCCGGTTTATCTCTCACTGCAACAGCAACCGATCGTCCATCGCGCAGACGCCGCGTATTTTGTGGATTGGATTGGCCGGTTGTTGCGAGTCGTCGCCACACGGGACCGCTACGCCGAAGCGGCGGACAGACAACGTGTGGAAAAACTTTTCCAGCACGCGCAGCAGAAGTTTCGTCAACTGGCCGAATAACCGATTGCAGACGGCTTTCAAAACAACTCACTGAGGATGCGTCCCTCATCCAACAACTGGAATGCGCGCCCCGTGCGATCAGTCGCAGTCAGATCATCAATTCCCATTGCATGGTAGACCGTCTTGGCCACGTCTTCAGGCGCCACCGGCAAATCGGCCGGATAGGCGGCCACACGATCCGAAGTGCCAAACGTCTGGCCACCACGAATTCCGCCACCCGCCATCAATACGCTCATGGCATGCGTCCAGTGGTCCCGACCGGCACCTTTGACGCCGCCGCTGCGCGGGTCGCCAATCTTGGGCTTGCGTCCCATTTCACTATTCACCAGCACCAAGGTTTGATCCAGCAAACCACGGTCGTTCAAGTCTTCCAGCAACGCGGAAAACGCCTGATCGAATTCGGGCAACAGTACATCGCTGAGACACTTAAAGTTATTTCCATGGGTATCCCAGCCACCGCCACTCTTGCAGTTCTTGGCTTCAGCCAATTTCTTGTTGCCTTTCCAGAACACACTCACGAAAGGGACTTCCGCTTCGACAAGTCGGCGGGCCATCAACATGCTGATGCCATTGAGCGTCTCGCCATAGCGTTGCCGTAGTGCTGGAGACTCACGTGAAACATCAAACGCGTCTTTGGTTTGCGAGCCACTAAGCAGTGAAAACGCCTGCTGCTGTTGGCTGTTCAGTGTGGCCACACTACGAGAACGATCAAAGTCTCGTTCCGCAGCGTTGAGCGTGGCAAGTAACTCCCGACGTCACGGGAGTTCCATGATGCCAATGCATTTTCCTGGGTAATTCGGGCTGCGTAATGCTGTCTACGCCTACACTTTGGCGGTTTTTCGGGGAGAAATTAGCAAAGTGTAGACGGGCCCTGACAGGTGCCCAAAGGCAAGCCGATCGTTGCTTGACATCCACGCTCTTTTGTGGACGATAGGCGGGCAGAATTCTGCAGGACGAGCTGACGTAACCGATAGCGACGTTTCTCATCCCGGAGT
>PAQH01000014.1 GCA_002709225.1 Planctomycetaceae bacterium | reverse complement strand
ACTCGCGAGCACCAGCAGCGCGTACAAACCAATCACACGATCCGCGATGACACTCGCCACAGCCTCCGCCCGTCGCGCCGTCTGCTCGCGGGCAATGAAAATTGCCTTGAATAGATCTCCGCCCACGGAGCCGAGAGATACAAAGTTAAGCAAGTAGCCCAGAAAACCCAGTCTCAGTGCATCTCCAATTCGAAAAGGCAAGTCCAACGTGCGAACCAACATATACCAGCGAACATAGGTTCCTACGACGCCACCAAACGTTAACAGGAAAGCAAATACGAGCCGGTCCCATTGTTTCGGCCGCGAATTCAACTCATTCCAGTCGGAAGCACTGATACTGGACAGCAACCATCCGACAATCAGAACGGGTAAGCTGAACTTCAATGCCGGAATTGCAATTGTCTTGAATCGATGCACGGCACAAAGTCTCCGATCCAATGAGCCCTCGCTTGACAGCCTTGTCGACGAGTGCTAGTTTTCCCGGCACAAGGATTACAAAACTCGTTCTACCCCAACACTTTGGATCGGATCGACGGGTTTGCAAAAAACAGTGTTTTCGGGGGATTAGCTCAGTTGGGAGAGCGTCTGGCTGGCAGCCAGAAGGTCAGGGGTTCGAGTCCCCTATCCTCCACTTGGCGGGTGCACACCCTCGCACCCACCGGAAACCCCTACAATACAGGGGTTTGATGCCCAGGCCAGGGGACGTGAGGTCCCCTACGAGGTCAAACGGCAGGCTGTTGCACCGGATTTCGCACTGCCTTGGCAAAGTGGGCTTGGAGCACCCGTGGATCGTGGTTAGGGCAATCGCGCGATGATCTGCACGTGGCTGCTGCCGGCAAAATCGCCGTGGCGGCGTTTAACGCCGGACACGCTTCTGATTGAGAAATCGATGCGGCACACGCCAGCGCTTTACGCAAGTGTCACCCACTCCATCATCAATCACTGATAGCCAACGCACTTTTCCACAAAGCACAACCGCCTCTAATTATTGTTGGTAGATCGGCGCATGATCTTGCGGTTCTTGCTGAGAAAGAAGCTCGGCCACTTCTTGGGAAGCTTTCCTTGGCCCTGCATCGTCAGAATCATTTTCATCATATCTGGATAATTCTGGCGGATCGCATCACGATTCCCTTTCAATCGCCATTCAGCCTGCCCCGGCGCATCAAAACCGTCACCCCGCCAACCTTCCATAAGATCCGTCATCGCACAGAAGAAGAACTCGGGCACTAGACAGCCGCTGTGCGAAATGCAGTTCTGGTCGTAGACGTAATGCTTATCTGCGACAGCTTTCACAGCCGCACGATGAGCAATGCTGCGCGGATTTGTATCAAGGGCGAAGGCGCGCGGGTATTCCATTTCCCAGAAGTATCTCTGCAGAAAATGAAACAACTCCTCCTGAATATTACTGAGATGCAATCTTTCACCATCTCGGAAAGAACTCCACCCTTGGTGATATACGCTGGGACTTTCGCCATCGAACGACTTATACTTTGCCTTTTGCTCTGTTACATAGAGCACCAGACGATTCTTGTTATTGACCTTTTCTTTCCACTTGTTCCATAAGTGCTCATCATCCGGCAGCCCGTCCTGATTATTGTCGATAAGGCCCATTAAAGCGTGAGCAATCCGGCGCATATCGGATCGCTGTTTTTGGGTTTCGCCGACAATTGCAATGACTCCGAAGAAATCCAGATACTGGTCTCCCATTTCTTTTCTTTTGGGATACGCGTTAACAAATCGAGCAGGCAGCGGGCTTACGAATGCGAAGTCGGTGAAACGTTCGGTTCTGGGATGGACATACTTACGGCTGGAAGAAATACCCGTGTCTTGGGCAGCTGCTAGTGAAGGTGCTACAAAGATAACCATTGACGCAATAATGAAATGGGCAGTATGCATTGGTAAGGTGCTGACAGGTTTGAGGGCGGAACGATCGCTGCGGCACAAGGACAGTTGTTCACCGTGACTCCGCCACAAAGAAACCGCATACGGTCGATTTCTCTGTGACTCGTTGCGTCGCGAATATCCCGAAAGTTCGTGAGTCGGCAACTCATTCTGCGCCGGAATCTGCCGCACATCAAGTTCGCGGTGTTGTACCACCGGACCCACAAACGGGTCCTTTCCCAGAAGATGTCGCGCATGACGACTTGCCGGTGCTGAATTGCCGCTTGGTTCTGGCGCGCGATGTCTCGACCTATTTCAGCATAAAAAGCGAGACGGGGGGGCAGGGGGTCGGATCACAGACGGACGTGGGGTGATCCGAAACGTGTGTCCCCTTTCGCGAACGAAAAGCATGTGGGTTTTCCGTGCGACAATCTGCCAGTGCTTCCTCACGGCGTTGTGTCAGTCGTCTGTTGCGACCTCTCCGGTAATCACAGTCACCTGATTTACAGCCGGGACAACGGAAAAAGCTGGATCAAGCCTGCCAAAGACCGCGGGTTTCAGTTCGATCCACTCGCGACTTATCCCGACGCCTGTATGCTCGAAGACGGAAACCTGTTTGTCGTTGGCTGTCACGAGGGGCTGGGCAAGAACAAATACGGTCCCGCAGGCGCCGAGGTAACGGCCATGCGATTTCGCATAAAAGACGTGAACAAAGGCGAGAGCATCGAATCGCTTCCCATTGGGGGCCCGTGACGCACAGCAGTCTCAGTTGCCCCGCAAGCCGATGTCACAGGCCGTCCTCTATTCGCGCTGCCCCCGACCTTGACCACGACGATCATGCATCCCCGTCGCGAGGCGAGAGCTCCAGGTCGAAAGCCATTTGGCTCCGATGGGTGCTTACCTGCTACTCGACGTGCGACAGTTCAAGTTAGCCGCCAAGGCCAGTACCAAACAACTGGCTGGCAGCCAGTAGCTCGAGTCCCCTCATCCTCCACTTGACGTTTGGCACGCGCGGATGTCATAAGTCGAAGGTGCCACATCGGTTCCACGCGCGGGAAAAAATGACACCGCAGGCAAAATGCTCACTCGCTCGCGGAAATTAATTGAGGGCCGCGACACGGGCGCGCTCCGATCACCACAAAACCGCGGTCACCGACAGTACCGGCTCTCACCACGTGCCACGTTCTAGACCAACTGCGAAACAAAGATAGCTACGACACGCCCTCCACAGTTTTCAGGCGCCCTGCGTCGTGACTCAAGCACCGGCTGCCCATATCCCCTCAGTTCAAGCAGCATCGCCCCCTACGACGCCCTATCAAGACCACCCAATGATAGCTGTCTACCACAAGACTGCAGATTCAGCGCTTAGAGTTTGATCTCACCAACCATAAACGCCTAGCGGCCTATCTGCCAGCTTCAACTCTAGCCCATCAACTAATTCTCTACCGCATCATCGGTGGATACCTCGGGCGGATGAAACAACAGTGCCAGCAGAATCGCTGCCACACTCGCACAGAGCAAGGGAACCATGAACAAACCATGGTAGTCAGTCATCTTCGCCCCACTCTCTGCATCAGCACTACTAAAGACGCTGTCAAACAGGTAAGGACAAATCGAGTTCGCCGCAAGCGCACCAATCCCCAGAATCATCAAATTGAACAAGCCCTGCGCACTGGAGCGAGCATCCTTAGGAAAATATGCGTCGACAAAGATGTAGACCGTCGCAAAAAAGAACGCGTAGCAGACACCATGAAGCACCTGGATCAAGATGATTAATGCCTGCATTTGTGGAAAGTAAGCATAGGCTCCAAACCTGACCGCGTGGCCAAGTACACCGATCACCATGGTCCAACGCCAGCCCAGCTTCTTGAGGGCAACGCCGAGCACCAGCATCGTCCCGAACTCCGCAACCTGGCCCACACTCATTACAGGCATGATCCAATTTCCGGGTATTCCAACACCGCCATCTTCAACACTTGCACTAAGGAACCTGCCCGTCCAGTTGAAATAGCAGTTGTGGACGAAACTATCGGCAAACGTAACAAGCCAAAGCACCAGAATGAACGGACTTCGCAGTAACCTCATCGCGGACAGCCAGGCCATCTGATCCGACTCGCCTTCAACAGNCTTCTTCGGTGGAGTGTGCGGCAAAGTGAAACTAAAGGCCGCCAAAGCAAGTGATGCCACNCCCGCAGCNATGTANGTCCACTTGGTNGCNGTGAGNAGATCGTTACCTTGCAATCCAGAGCTAAGTACAGTTCCGAGCCACTGAGTTAGCCCTTCTGGGTTTGCGGCATTCACACTTTCCCAATCCACCAGAATAAATGTGAAGGGCCACGCGGCCAAAACCCAGCCAATCGTGCCACCTGCACGAACGATCGGAAAATCTTTCTTGGCATCTTCGATGTTCGCAAAGGAAATTGAGTTAGTAATTGAAATCGTGGGAACGTAAACCAAACAGTGAATCAGCATCAGAATAAAGAAAGGCCAAAAAGTGGTAACAAAGCCACACGCGAGGATTGAAATACCACCAACAAGATGACTAAAGGCCAAGAACTTTTCCGCTGCAAAGTTACGATCGGCAAACTGGTTACTAAAGAACATGCCCACAATGGCCGCAATCGGAAAAGCATTCAGGATCCATGCTTGCTCACTGGCACTAAATCCCAACCCCGGAAGGTAACCGTAGATTAAGGGTAGCCACGCACCCCAAACAAAGAACTCCAGGAGCATCATGACAAAGAGTTTTGAACGGTTGGAACGCATGGCAGACACCAATCGACATGAAAGATAGATGAACCACAAAAGAAAAGACGACACCTGTCGATGACAAGAGTGATTCTAGCCGTATCATTGCTGGATGGAAAGGAAGCAAGCCAACCCGGTGCCAACGAAATACTTGATAGCGTACGGGCGTCACGAGCAGCACCATGACAACGTCTCCAGAAGCGTCGAATAACCTGTCCCCGCGTGCCGGGTCGCTGGCCGAGCTGTTGCAAGTTGCACTTCCCTTGATTCTGAGTTCCAGCTCGGTTTCGCTGATGCACGTCGTGGATCGGGTTTTTCTCACCTGGTTCTCACCCGATGCGCTGGCGGCAGCATTACCTGCTGGCATGTTGCACTGGACGCTGCTGGCATTGCCGGTCGGCCTGGCCAGCTATGTCACTACATTCGTGGCCCAGTACGACGGTGCAAAACAGCCCAAAAAAGTCAGCCTGATCGTCTGGCAGGGCATCTTCACCGCCATCGCGGGCGGACTACTGGTTACAGCGACAGCACCAATCGCCGGAACCTTGTTTGAGTGGATTGGCCACAGCCGAGACGTCCAGCGAATGGAAACAGTCTATTTCACAACACTCTGCCTCGGATCTCTTCCCGTGCTGCTGGTCGCCACCGTTTCCTGTTTCTTCAGCGGGCGCGGTAAGACCAAAGTTGTCATGTGGGTCAGCCTGTCTGGCACGGTGGTGAACATGGCGCTCGACTGGTGCCTGATTTTTGGCCAGGGCCCCTTTCCACGGTGGGGAATTCTGGGTGCGGCTGTCGCGACCATCGCAGGACAACTGGTCTCGCTGGGAATCTATGCCGTACTTTTGCTGCAACCGCGTCTCAAGCATGAATACGCGTTCGTCGCCCAATGCAAACTGCATCCATCTCTCTTGCGTCGCTATCTGCGGTTTGGCCTGCCAAATGGCTTACGATCTTTGATCGACATTCTGGCATTTACTATTTTCGTGATGCTCGTGGGCCGGATCGGCCGCGACACTTTGGCGGCCACCACACTGGTCTTCAACGTCAACACGCTTTCTTTTTTGCCGATGATCGGCCTCGGTACCGCCATCATGACGATAGTTGGTCGCCGCGTGGGCGAGGGTCGAGCGGAGCTGGCAGTCCGCACCACCTGGCTGGCATTCAAGATCTCCTCGGTCTACATGATCTGCTTCGCCGTTTTGTATCTCTTTCTGCCAAACCTGCTGATGTCACCCTATGCCGCGTATAGTGATCCGAGCACATTCGCGCAGATCCGAGTGTACGTGGTCATCCTCTTGCGCTTCGCGGCCGTGTTCGCTTTCTTTGACGCCATGCTGATCGTGTTCAGTTCGGCAGTCCAGGGGGCGGGAGACACGCGTTTCTGTCTTCAGTTTACGCTCGCCGTATCATTACTGGTCCTGGTAATTCCAACCTGGCTGGCGCTGCAGTATGGGGATCAAAAGATGATCGCCTGCTGGTCCGCCTGCACCGCGTTCATTGTGGTTATGGGACTCGGCTTCCTGTTGCGTTTCCGTACCGGATACTGGAAATCAATGCGGGTCATTGAACCTGCGGAATAAGAACAGCCCCGCGCCAGCACCCGGAGCCTACTGGTGTGGGAAACGTGCCGGTGTTCGGAGTAAGGCTCGCTGCGAGAAACGGCGCACAGAAAAGAGAAGTAACGCGAGGGAAGACAGCCGATCGTGGTACGCAACGGCTGGCAGCTCAGTCCTTACGGCTGAACATCCTTGGGCGAAGGAGCTGGCGCCGGTGGGGCAGGGGGCCGCTCGGTTTGACCAATGGACTGCGGGAATTCCAGCCCGATCGCGTCTGTCTTCCGCTCGCTGGTTTCGCCTTTTCCATGACTTTTCTCAGACAGCGCCTCGATGGGTGCCTCAGCGTTCTCTGATTTTGTTGGGTCATTGTCTGTTTCTACATTACTACCGGCCTTTCCTTTATCACTCTCTGACTTTGGAGCCGGAGCAGACGTGAATTGATTGGCCGCCGGAAGATCTGCCAACAAGTGCTTTGCTTCTTCAAAGGAAGGGTCCAGCTTGATCGCCTGCTGTAGCTGCGTGCGAGCCTGCTGGTAGGCTTTCCGTTCTCGTAGTAGATAGCCCGCGTTGTAGCGTGCCTTCGCTGGAGACAAAACGGCTTCCAATTGCAGAACCGCGTCATCAACCCGGTCGACATCGATCAGAACACGGGCCAAGTTGTTCCGATACCGAGGATTTTCAGGGTCCAGTTTGACCGCCATTGCCAACATCGTAAGAGCCGCATCAATCCGCCCACGCTCGGCGTAGAATAATCCCAAATCGTGCACGGGAAGAACATCGTCCGAAGCGGCCTGGACGGCGCGCTGGTAACTCTTTTCCGCCAATTGGTATTCGCCCAAGCGAGTGAGTAAGCGAGCCCGCTTGACAAGCATCAAGCTGTGATTTGGATCCGCTTCCAGCCCTTTTTCGTACTGTTCCAGCGCCCCGGTGAAATCCCCCCGTTTTTCCAGCACTTCGGCAGCCTTCTCATAGACGTTCGCATCGATTTTCTTCGGTAAATTTGTCAGGCTGGTCGGATCTCCCTGTAACCCACTGTCTGATTCGCTTCGAAATACGCTGGAGATGGCAGTGCCGGCTTTTCGGAAAGCCGCTGTAAGACTATTTTCTTCGTCTTTTTCGGCCGCCTCGACCACGGGAGCATGGGGAGCTGCCACATCCTTCACTTTCTCGGCGAGCGGCTCTACAACCGTCGGCTCAGATTTTGCGTCAGCTTGCACTACAGGCGCAGGAACCCCCGTTTTGGAAAACGGGTTCCAGGATTGGACCGTTGTACACCCCAACGTAGTCACCAAGACAGCCAACAGCAGCCCAGAGGGCACAGTTGTGCGACTTTTCATTGCATTTCCCCACAGACCGCGGCTCAACAGATCCGTCTATTGTCAGCGCCACATCATCGATGTAACCACTACAGCTTCACTGTAGTCATCGTCGCCCCCGACATCAGTTCTTCAACCGAATTGTACTGAGGCAACCGCTTCTCAGTAGCTGATCGATTAGCCTGCTGGGTACTGGCGGCAGTACTCATACAGGGCCATTGCTGTGGCGGATGCAACGTTGTAGCTGTTAGGCTGGCCAAAGACGGGAATCTCTACAACATAGTCCAAGACATTCAGGATCCCCTCGCTCAAACCTTCACGTTCGTTACCGACGACCAGGACAGTGCGCTTGGGGAATTCAAAGTTGTACAAACTGACTGAATTCGACGTCTGCTCCAGGCCCACTATTTGAAAACGCTCCGCCTTTAATCGCTTCAAAACAGGTACCAGCGAACGGCGTACTTCAATCTCAACTTGCTCCAGGCTGTCCCGCGCAATCTTAGGGTCAATCCGTGGGTTACCGCAAACGATGAGCCTCCGCAGCCCACAACACCCCGCCGTCCGCACGATGCGAGAAAGGTTGACATTGCTTCGTAGCGGGGGACAAGCCAGCACGAGCTCTCGCGGATGCTGCAAAACGCTCGAAGGTCGGTGACGTTGATGGACGAATCGCGACATCGTCGGGGTTAATAAAGGGTAGTGGGCGCTGTATCCTAAATTCTCACTCGGTTTGCGACCAGAGCCAAAGGACCACGGATCTTAACCATGATCGCCATAGACACACTACCAATGCGAGTTGGCCTCGGGCAGTTTCAGGAAATTACTGATCAACGGCTGGCATACATCAAGCAATGTGGTTGCGATGACTTTCAGATGAACATCCCGGATCTGCCTGGTGAAGAACGCTGGGAATGTGAGGACCTCGCGGGCCTCGTGGAACGCGCCTCAGCAGCGGGACTCCGGTTAATGTCTATTGAAAATGTCCCACCACGTTTCTACGACAAGATCATGCTCGGGCAACAAGGGCGTGAACAACAGCTCGACAATATGGTTTATACAATCCAGAATCTTGGCAAAGCGGGAGTCCCCATTCTGGGATACAACTTTATGCCAGGTGGAGTCTGGAGAACTGCCAACAACACTCCGGTACGTGGAGGCGCGCTAGCGACCTCATTTAATTACGAAAAAGCCCGCCATGTTCGACCGGGGGACCGCACTAACTTCGGAATCTGGACCACAGTGCAAATTGATCGAGAATACAGCGAAGAAGAAATCTGGAACAACTACTGCTGGTATCTGGAACGGATACTGCCAGTGTGTGAGCAGGCCGGTGTACGGCTGGCATTACATCCGGACGACCCGCCAGTCCCAACTTTGGGAGGCGTCGGCCGCGTCTTTCGCAATTTCGAGAACTTCCGCAGAGCTATGGATACATTTGACAGTCCAATGCACGGCCTCAACTTCTGTCATGGCTGCTGGTCGGAAATGCGTGCTGGCGAGGGAGTTCTAGACGCCATCCGCTTTTTCGGAAAGAAGGGAAAAATCTTCTATGTCCACCTCCGTGATGTTCAGGGTCCAGTAGACGATTTTGTTGAATGCCATCTCGACGAAGGCAACTGTGATCCAGTGGCAACAGTTCGAACGCTACACGAGGTCGGCTTCCAAGGCTTCCTGTTGCCCGACCATGTTCCCCAGATGCAGGGTGACGGGAGCTGGTGTGAACGAGGGCGTGCCTGGACTGTTGGCTACATCAAGGCGTTAATCGCAGCAGTCACGTCTTGATCGGAACACATGGCATGACCCGTTGGCGACTTTACACTGCTGGACTATCCTGAGTCCATGAACAAAGCACTCCGGATTGCCATGTGGTCAGGGCCTCGTAATATCTCGTCGGCGTTGATGCGCGCCTGGGACAATCGCCCCGATACTGTGGTCTGCGATGAACCGCTCTACGGGCACTACCTGCACATGACCGGGTTTGACCATCCCGCTGCGGAAGAAGTCATTGCCAGCCAATCTACGGACTGGCGAGAAGTCGTTGCCTGGCTGACGGGCCCCATCCCTGATCAGCACACGGTCTTCTACCAAAAGCACATGGCCCATCACCTCTTGCCAAATATCGAACTCGATTGGCTCGATCAGGTCGTCAACTGCTTCCTGATCCGCTCACCTCAGGAGATGCTAACTTCCTTGCTCGAAATACTCCCCAACCCCAGCCTTTCAGATACTGGACTGCCGCAACAAGTTGAGATTTTCCACCATGTGCAACAACGTTTGGGAAGTGCTCCTCCGGTTCTGGATAGCCGCGATGTACTGGAACATCCACGTCAAATGTTGAGTGCGTTTTGCAACCTGATCCCAGTGCCATTCCTGGATAGTATGCTGCATTGGCCAGCGGGGCAGAGAGAAACAGACGGTGTGTGGGCCAGGCACTGGTATGGCAACGTGGAAAAATCCACCGGTTTTGGCGTTTACCGTCCGAAAGACAAAAAAGTCCCAGAACGCTTCCAACCACTACTTGCAGCGTGCGAACCGCTGTACCAAGAACTCGCCGCACATCGAATCACAATCTAGCCTCACTGTTGAAAGCCACACGAGCCCATCAGCCGGAACTAACACAACACGTCCCGGGTACACATATGGATTTGCATCAACAATTTGACTTACGGCATGTCATTAACGCTTGTGGCAAAATGACCAAGCTGTGCGGCTCAATCGTACTGCCGGAAATCATCGATGTCGTCAACGAGTCAATGCGCCATTTCTTCCTCCTGGATGAAATACAGCTGGCTGCCGGGAAACTGATCAGGCAAGCCAGTGGCTCGGAAGCCGGATGCATCACGGCCTGCACTTCTGCGGGAATTACGCTGAGCGTCGCGGCAACGATGACCGGTAATAACCTGGCTCGAGTCCTGCAGCTTCCGGATACCTCTGGATTACCAACTCGCGTGTTGATCCAAAAAGGCCATTGTGTCAACTACGGAGCTCCAATCACACAAGCGATCCGCCTGACAGGCGCAGAGCCAATTGAAGTTGGAAGTGTCAACAATTGCAGTCGCGACGAATTGTTGCACCAGCTACAACAGCCAGGTGTGGCGAGTATCGTAGCCGTTGAATCTCACCACACTGTTCGCCATGGCTGGGTCGCTCTCCCAGACGTCATTGAGATGGCACACGCTGTCAACGTTCCCGTCATCGTCGATGGCGCAGCACAGGACCAGAGGCTCCGCGAGTTAATCGAGTATGGCAGTGATTTGGTAATTACCAGTGCCCATAAGTACCTATGCGCCACTACCGCCGGGATTGTCGCGGGGCGTCAGGACTTGATCGACGCGGTCTACCTGCAAAACCGCGGCATCGGACGAGGCATGAAGGCTGGTAAAGAGTCTATTTTCGGAGCGATGGCTGCTTTGCAGTTTCGACTCCAACAGGACATGGCAGCCTGGACGAGCGAACAGGACCGCAAAGTAGAGAAAATCTTGCACCGGCTGAAGGACACTCCTGGCCTTGCCCTGGCGGTCGACAGTGACCCGAACGGCTGTCCGTTTTCCCGGGTCCGTTTGACCCCGGCTCCGGGAACCTCCGGACATTCGGCCCGCTCACTGGCCAAAAACCTGGAAAACGGCAATCCGATCATCGTCGTCCGCGCACATCATCTGGAAGAAGGGTATTTTCATCTGGATGCTATTGAAATGACCGATGACGAAATCGAACTCGTCTGTGAGAGAATTCAATCCGCATTATCCAGGGACAGCTAAGAAAGGCCAAACTGTTGCCTTTACATTGTCCGAGACAAGCATGTAACGAGCATGCTTCTCGAAAATGTAGGGCATTATTTTGCGCACCGCATTGCTCACACCGCCACGCATCCACCTGGCGTAGGTGAACCCACCTTCTCTCAACATGTGTTGACTCCACGATTCAATGGAAACAACCAATGGACTCGATCGTCCTGCAGATCGACGGCATGAAGTGCGGCGGGTGCATCGACCATGTGAAGCATGCGTTAAGCTCCGCTCCTGGAGTTCATGACGTTAGCGTGCGATTGGATCCACAACAGGCGGTGGTGACATTCGATCGTAAATTAGCTACTCCCGAGGAATTGTGTCAGGCCATTGTTGCCAGCGGTTTCCAGGTTCTAGATTGGGAAAAAGGCGGCACGACGACCGCATCGCCGTCAACGGTGGTCGACACGACATCCGCATATGCGCCGCTGCCAGACAATATCTCTGCCCAACGGTCGGCAGTTGAGGATCCGCTTCAGCTCAAGGTCGCGCACACAAAGCCCAAACAACTGGGCACAACCGATACGGTGACTAGCGCGCTTTCCGAACGTTCGTATTGGCAGGTTCTTGGGATGCATTGCTCGAGTTGCGTCGCGCAAGTGGAACGCGCGATGGGCAAAGTTGCCGGCGTCTCTGACATACGTGTCAACCTGGCCACTCAGCGGGCTTCTGCTCAGATCGCCCAGGACTGCGACGCGCAAATCATCGCCAACGCTATTTCGAGCGCTGGATACAGAGCAACTACACTGGCGAGCGGTGAATCGGGGCTCCAAAGCAACAGCGAAAACGTCCGACAAGAGGTTCATTCCTGGCGCAACCGGGCCGCCTTCGCCTGCCTGGGAATCGGGTCGTTACTCAGCTGCACACGACTGCTCAGCCCCAGCCAACAGACCGGATGGATCCTGGCACTGATTGCCACAACATTACTCGGGTACGTGGGAGCACCATTTTACGCCAACGCGATCAGACGTCTGAGATTTGGGTCGGCAAATATGGATTCACTGGTGGCCCTGGCTACCGCCGCCGCCTACCTTGCTGGGATTTACGGAATCACCGCCGGCGTTTCCATCATGACTTTTACGGACGTTGGAATGATCCTGGCATTCCTGTCTACGGGACGTTATCTCGAGTCCAAAGCCAAGGATCGAGCAACACGTTCCCTTTACGGCCTGCTGGATCTCGCGCCAACCGACTGCCTGGTAGGCTACGGAACTGAGTGGACCAAGACTCCTACCACCGACGTGCCGAAAGGCGCCCAAATACTCATCCGACCTGGAGACCGTATTCCATTGGATGCCAAGGTCGTCGAGGGGAACAGCCAAGTAGACGAAGCGTGGCTTACCGGCGAATCCATCCCACGCGACAAGGCACCTGGAGACCGTCTCCTGGCGGGCACAATGAATACGTTCGGTTCGCTGCAAGCATGCGTTATCCATACTGCTCGTGAAACCACCTTGGCAAAAGTCATCAGCCTCGTTCAAGACGCGATTGAATCCAAAGCGGAAGTGCAACGCCTGGCAGACCGCGTCGTAGCGTGGTTCGTCCCATTTGTCTTGGCAGCCGCTATCGCCACCCTGGTTTGCTGGATCAGCATGGGGAATCAAACGACTGTCGCGCTGCGCCACGCTGTCGCTGTCCTGATCGTAGCTTGCCCATGTGCCCTGGGCCTGGCAACACCTACTGCCGTGCTCGTCGGCAGTGCCATGGGGGCAGAACGCGGCATTCTTATCAAAAACGCCACTGCTCTGGAAACCGCGGGGACACTTTCCAGTATCGTTTTTGACAAAACCGGCACCTTGACTTCCGGGGCACCTCACGTATCCGAGATTGCACCGGCACCAGGAATCACGGAACAACAACTCCTGTCGATCTCCTGCGCCGTCCAACAACTAACCAATCACCCTGTTGCAACTGCGATTGTCGCTCGTTCGGCAACAGTTGAATCGAAACTCAAAGCTACGGACCTGCAGTTGCATCCAGGACAAGGGATCTCGGCAACGTGCAAAAACAGTACGGCATTCATGGGCAACGAAAAGCTTTTCCGGCAACACAAGATTACGATCCCAGACGCATTCCTTCGGCGCGCCAGAGAATTGTACGGCCAAGCACAGTTAGTGGTTTTCGTCGCATGGCAAGAACGGTTCTGGGGACTAATCGGACTAGAAGATCAAATCCGTGACACGGCGAGGGAAGCAATCGGACAACTTCGCCAGCGTGGTCTGAAAGTCATTATGGTGACGGGGGACAACTCCAATACGGCAAACACCATCGGAAAGAAGCTGGGAATTGACGAGATCATCTCGGAGGTGTTACCCGCTGACAAGCAACACGTCATTGAAGGCATGCAGGCCTCCGGCCAAGTGGTTGCGATGGTCGGTGATGGTATCAACGACGCCCCCGCATTAGCAACAGCCGACCTCGGTGTCGCAGTGAGCAGCGGAGCAGATGTTTCTATAGAAGCTGCGGATATCGTCTTGACGCGGGACCGATTAGCCGATGTCGATCGAGCCATCCACTTGTCGCGGGCGACGCTTCGCACCATACGTCAGAACCTGGTATGGGCCTTTGCCTACAACGCAACCCTACTACCAATCGCCGCCGGCGTGATACCAGGTATTTCCTTGCAGCCTGCGTGGGCAGCAGCAGCGATGGCGTGCAGCAGCATCTCTGTCGTCACCAATAGCCTGATGTTGCGTTGGCGTTGAGCCGCCTCTCCATACGCCTTCACCGGTTAATTCGGCCGCATCTCGCCAGATGCTTATCGGTCAAGGCTGGATTGGGAAGATCCCGTACTGTCGGCGCGCCGTTGAAACACTAGCATCGTCTCCAAGCGGGCCGCTTGACGAAAACCGTTCTGCTTCAAGGCATTGACCGCTTCGTCAAGCTGGGTCGAACCCCAGATCGACAAATCTGTTTCGTCTAGACCGGAAGTCATCAACACGGCCCAATCAAAAGTAACCCACGAAAGTTCCTGAAGCGACCTGGTGCGAAAGCCATAACCACGTTGTCGCGATGATCGTGTACCGGTCAAGTAATGAATGGATCTGTGCCGCGGGGGCAATACGAGCACAGAGCTGCGCGGCGGTACGATTTGACGAATTCGTTGCAGATCCCCGGCAATCTCCTTCTGTTGATGCCAGAGTGGGCGATAGGCCGCATGGCGATGGGGAATCACGCGCCAAATCGCCAAAGTACCTGGCCGCCAAGAACCGATCAGTAAGGGCATGGCGGCCAAGGCCATCCCGGCAAACCATTGACGTCGCTTTCCATGACTCCCCCAGTGCGCCAACAGGAGTTGCGACGCCACGGCAACCGCAGCAATCACCAGGCAAGGCATCGCTAGTAATGCGTAGTGCCCATAGGGCCGAGTTCGAAATTGCCATAATGTCGCCAAGATTGCAATGACGCAGACTCCCGCTATTTCACGCCAGGGTTGCTCCACAGCATCCGAGTCACGCGACCTGGATCGCCACAGCACCCCACCGATACACAAGAACAGAGCAACTACCACCGACTCATCAGTCCGGGCAATCGTGTAGAGATTTCCGATCCAGTCACCACGTGTGGGATAGCTACCAATGTGAGCCAAACCAATTTGCAATGGTTCCCAGCCCTGTCCTTCTATGCGCAACGCGAATCCAAACACCACAGCCGCGGTCAGCGGTAAGAGCAGTAACAGACGGCAGTCGGGCACTCCAGTCAAGACAGCCCATTTCCCGGAACAAACTCTCCGGCACCGGAAGGCCGCGGGAAGCAGCAACCAAATGGTACCCAGAGCCAACAAACCGGCTTGTTGCCGCACGTACACGCTCAATCCCAGGGCCGCGCCCAAGCATACGGTGCGTAACAGACCGCGAAAACCAACCAAGGAATGCCCACCCCAACAAAGCAATCCCGCCAAGAATGGTACAGTCGCAATTGGCTCAGCACCCCCTTCCAGCCCCTGGAAGCGTGAACAGAGCACCCAATACCAGATCGCCCCGAATACAGCGGTTGAACGCGATTTGAGAATGCGCATCAAGATCCCGCCCACCAGCAATCCGTTAAGAATCAAGATTGCCAGATAGACGGATTGAAGAGATGGCAAGTCCGACCCCACGATACGTATTGCTGTGCGCCAAAACGCATATACCCCTGGAAAGTACTGGTAACACAGCGGCGACACAGTCGCGGGATCCGCCACCATGTCTCGGGCGTAACAAAGATAGAAGAAGAAGTCGGGGCCACCCAACGAGTCCCTCGAAAGCAAGAGGAACCCAAGACTAACGCCAATAAATAGCACGGCGATCGCAGTCGCGAACGTATCAGAAGCCCATCGACTCGAGTCAGAAGTTTTCGCGTTCTTCAACGTCTCACTCGCTGGCCATCACCTTTTGATCTGCAACTCTGGCAGCGCTTGGCGGAGTTTATCGATCCCCTCATCGGTAATCAAGAAACACTCGATAAGATTGAGCTCTTTGAGCTTCTTCAGGTTACTGAGCTTGGCAAGCCCAACGTCAGTAATTTCCCTGACCGCCCCGATGTGCAGCGACTCCAAGTCCGTGAGCTGGGCAAGGTAGTTCATGCCAGGATCCGCAAAAATCGTCTCATGCAAGTTGAGTCGCTGTAATTTTTTCAACCCAGCCAAATGAGAAAGTCCTTCATCACTTACGTCTGTCGCCCAGAGGTTGAGATCGGTTAATTCCGTGAGCCCCGCCAAATGCTGCATGCCGCCATCACCCACTAATGTTTCACTAAGATCCAACACGCGCAACTTCGTCATGCCAGCAACGGTCATGAGCCCGGCGTCTGAAACAACCGTATCACGCAACCTTATGCGTGTGATTTCCGTCAAGCCTTGTAGCTGCTGTATACCCTTGTCACCAATCTGGGTACGAAACAGAAAAAGCTCCTGCAAATTGACCAGAGCACTGAGGTGGCCCATGCCTGCATCTGTGACTTGAGTATCATCCAACCCCAGTGACTTGAGACTGGTCATTGGGCGCAAGTGTTGCAGAGCGGCATCCGTAATCCCAGGGCCGTACAACTTGAGGCTCTTCAGCCGGGTAAGACCAGCGAGGTGTGCCACACCCTCAGCTGTGACGAGATTGCAATCTCGCAAATCCAACAGCTCCAAAGTTCCACAGGAACTCAGGTGGGACAATCCTGCATCTGTGATATTCGCACAACGTGTCAGATGAAGTCGCTTTAAGCCCGGAAGTTTTCCCAAATGCGCCAACCCTGCGTCAGTCACATTGGTGCGATGTAGCACCACCTCTTCCAGACCAATAAGTGCCTCCAACGCCGCCATACCGCTGTCTGTCACACCACTGTTCTGTAGACTCAGATAACGCAACGCATCCGCGCCGGCCAGGTGCGACAGTCCCGCGTCAGTGATCTCAGGCAACGGCGCCAGAAGACGTTCAAGTTGTGGCAAAGCGGCCGATACTCCGTCGAGGTCCGCATTACTGCCACGAGCAGGCTCTAAATCGAGCGCAACCACATTTCCCTGCTCATTGGTTTTCAAACCTGCGCCGCGGTCACGCAATCTTGCGACCACATCCGGGTCGTCGGCTACTACTTCCTGCGTGGCAGCAATGCCTGAATCTTCACCGGGATTGTCGGCCGCCTCCGTCTCTCGCCCCGACGGGGCGGACGAATTCGACCCGCAACCGCTTAACAAAACGGACCCCAAAAGTAAACCCGCTATCAGAATTCTAACCATCACCAGTTCGCCTAATCAGAAACTAAGAAACCCGCTCTGCCATTACACCAGCGCAGTCTGAAGATGCCAAGATTATTCCACAATGTACAGGTATTGAGGGCAGGCAAGCATCGCATCCACAGTTCAACATTTGTCTCGGCAACAACATCACGAGTCATCGGTCTCGCACATCATATGCCGTCACGGACTCCTGATCTCGAATGTAAAAGCGTCCGTTCGCTAGCGCTGGATGAGCCCAACTCGGTCGACCATGTGGCTGAATCCTAAAACGACCTCGTTCGCGATATCCCGTAGGGTCCGCGTCTGCCAGGGCAACCTGGTGATTCTCACCTAGCAAAAACAGCATTCCATCCGCGGCCAACAACGAACCTTTACCAACGCTTCGTTTCCTCCAGGCGACTTTTCCTGTGAGAAACTCCATGCAAATCAGCCCACCACTGCCAAAACCGTACATGTAGTCACCCACTTTCACGATGCCACCATGATGATTCGCCATTTTTTTCTCGAAGTAGACTTGCGAGGCAGACAGCGTTCCACCGTTGTCCGCAATCCGCGCCAATCCTCCGCCTGTTCCATAAGCGCTGGATGCAAACACGTGATCCTGATTGACAATCGGAGTCGCGCAATTGGCCGTGCCATTATTCGCACCACCATATTTCCACAACAGTTCACCTGTCTCCAAAGACACACCAAAAACATTCTCTCGCGCAAATTGAACCACCTGCCGTCGCCCACAGATCTCCGCCACGACGGGAGAAGAATAATGGGCTGCCTCCTGGACGTCGTCGGTGCGCCACTGGACTTCTCCGGTGTGTTTGTCAAGCGCTGCCAGCGTACCCCCGCCGCCACCTGGCGTGACAATCACCAAATTACCTTCGACCAGAGGAGATTCCGAATATCCCCAACCGGGAACTCCGCCTTTCAGCTGATTTCCGAGCTGGACATGCCAAACCGTGTCACCGGTACGTGCATCGAGGCAGGTCACATCACCACGACCACCTTCTACAAAAACACGCCCCCCATCGAGAGCGGGTGTACCTCGCGGCCCATCTCCCATGCCATTTCGATAACCACCATAAAATGCCCGCAGTTCCTCGCGGCCAAGCAGACCGTCTCCACGTGGATGATGTTGAACATAGTAAGCTGCTAGTTCAGCCGCAGACAATTTACCATCCTTACCGGCTTCGCGTTTCTCGAAATATTGTTTGATTTCGAGAAGCGTTAACTGACCATCGGCCTGCTTTGTCTGAGCGTCTCGCTGGTCCACCGATCCAAAGGGCCTTTGCAGTGCCGATGCGCGAGCCTCTTCGCGAGATATTTGTCCGTCTTTGTTGTTGTCGAGCTGCGTGAACAACGCTTCACCGCGCTGAGATGCCATGAGTTTGACATCGACATCCTTCGCCGAGGTGTCGATACGTTGAAAATAATCTCGCAACAGCGCACCTGCTTCACTCCACTGCAAGATCCCATCCTGGCTCTTGTCTAGTACTTTCAATAGGCGATCAACTCGTGCTTTCACAAGCTCGTCGGTATCGAGTGAAGGCTTGAGCTGTGAACGATCATACTTGTTGAAATTCCACCCGAGCCGCGCCAGCGCTTCGTCTTCGGTAATCGTACCATCCTTGTTGCGGTCCAGTTGTTCAAATTCATTCGCAACACGGTTGGCAAGCCATTGCGCGACAGGATCGGGCTGAACGGCCCACAAGACCTTTCCATCATTTTCATCGAACGCAATGACATGCTCGATCCCATTGAGATCACCTTGTGTTATCACACGGCCGTCCTTGACGACCAGAGACGAATATCCAACTCCCGCCAGGTTGGTTTGCCAGGCAATACGTGGGCCACCATCAGGCCATTCATCCAATAATTGCTTGTCGGTCGACACTCCATCTCGCAGCGGCCCACGCCACTGTGGCCAGTCTCCGGCAACCAGGGCTCCGGCGCAAAACACCGAGCAGCCCACAACCAGTGAATGCAACCAATGAATCCTGGGCATCACACCTCGCCTTTACACAAAGTAGGAAAAATGTTCGTCACAAGACGTTCATTTTCGGGGACAAAAGGATTTTTGACAAGCAACCACAGCAAACGCATTCACAAGCTTCTCGCTCCCTCTTTTACGGATAATGCTAAGACCTCTTTTCAGACACGCCGATTTGACGTGCAATAGGGCCCGGAGCAGGTTGCTCACAAAATGCAATCGAAACAAATGAGAACACGTCCTTTGAAAATCTTGCTGGCTAGTAGTGAAATAGCACCGTTCGCAAAAACCGGCGGACTGGCTGACGTCTGTGCTGCTTTGCCCGTAGCTCTGGAACAACTCGGACACGAAGTAACGGTCGTCATGCCAGCATTTCGGTCCGCTTTGCAATACGATCGACAACTCCGGAAAACCGATTTCCAGTTGTCGATACCGATCAAGAGCCAAACACTGCATGCAGAAGTCCTTGGCAGCAGTCTACCTGACAGTAACGTAAAACTGCTCCTGGTCGATTACCCACCCTATTTTGACCGCCAGGGACTGTACCGCGATGAACACCAGGATTATCCAGACAACTGTGAACGATTCACGTTTTTCAGCCGTGCCGTAGTGCAACTACTCACCCAACTACCTGGCACTATTGACATCTTGCACTGCAACGACTGGCAGACCGGTTTGATTCCCGCTTTTCTGAAACTGGAGTCGAATAACGCATCCCGTTTCCAGTCGCTTGCTTCACTTTTTACAATCCACAACCTTGCCTACCAGGGCCTGTTCAGCCAGCACGACATGCCGGCAACTGGCCTAGACTGGAAGTTCTTTAATTGGCGGCAAATGGAATACTATGGAAAATTGAATCTGCTTAAGACCGGCATCGTATTTGCTGATGGACTGAATACGGTCAGTCCCACCTACGCCTTGGAAATACAAACACCTGAATTAGGTTGTGGACTTGACGGAGTTCTCCGTGAAAGGTCGCACCTACTAGAGGGCATCCTCAATGGAATCGACCACCGTGCCTGGAACCCAAGAACTGACCCGCACCTCTTCTGCAATTACGATTCAGAAAACTGGCGGGAGGGCAAGGCAAAAGGAAAATCTGCTTTGCAGGAAACGGTCGGCCTGCCTGCTGCGCCGGAATCGCCGTTGATTGGCGTTATTGGCCGCCTCAGCGCGCAAAAGGGCTGGGATATCCTCACGCCGGTGATTGAGCGCTGGGCGAATACACGCGAAGTGCAGTGGGTCATTCTGGGAACTGGCGACCCGCACTTCCAACGGAAACTAGAGGCTCTTGCCAGAAACTACCCACAAAGAGTTGCGGTTCGCCTGGAGTTCTCCGAAGCATGTGCGCATCAGATTGAGGCCGCTGCGGACTTGTTTCTCATGCCCAGTCACTATGAACCGTGCGGCCTGAATCAGCTTTATAGCCTGCGTTATGGTACGGTTCCTGTAGTCCGCCAAACTGGTGGCCTTGCCGACACGGTCGTCAACACAACTGCCGAAACATTGGCAACCGAACGCGCCAATGGATTCTCTTTCCGCGACGCCACTACGGTCGCACTCGAAGAAACCCTCGATCGTGCTTCGCAGATGTACCAACGCCAACCGAACGCGTGGAGGCAACTCGTGGCCACGGGCATGGCACAAGATTGGTCCTGGGAACGCAGTGCCCAGGCATACGAACGGCTCTATAAGAAGATCCTGTCTGAAAAACGTCACGATTTGTGAATTTAGGCCAAGTGGTTGTCATGTCCGAGGTACGACGAGATCCAATCAGCGGCCACCGGGTGATCCTTGCCCCCGACCGGCGCAATCGTCCGGCAGCATACGACCGCCAGGAGCAGCTGGCTGAAAACGCAAAATGTCCCTTCTGTGCCGGACACGAAGAGCTAACCTCCCCCCCCCTCTGCTGGTACCCGCCTAGTCCCCCGGAAATGTATCTGCGGAATTGGCGAGTGCGCGTAATCGCCAATAAATTCCCAGCGTTATCGACAGACACAGCAAACGCAACTGCCCCAGGTACGGGAGCCAAGGATCACGAAGGAATTCATGAAGTGTTCGTCGAATCACGACGGCATGTTGATAGCTTTGGTGAATTGTCGGCTGACGAAGCGGCCTGGACCTGGCTGGCCTATCGCGAACGACTTCTTAGCATCCGGCAGCAAGAACAATGGCCGTATGCTCAAATCTTCAAGAATTCTCGCCAGGGATCGGGAGCTTCGATTGCCCACTCGCACAGCCAGTTACTGGCCAGTCGCTTTGTACCGTCCGCGTTGAGCACCGAACTAGCAGCGGCGGCAGAACATCGCCATCACCATAACACTTGCCTGTATTGTGCAATGATCGAAGCGGAACTCCTGAGCGAAGCTCGTGTCGTCATCGAAGACCAAGACCTGGTCGCATTCTGCCCGGCTGCTAGCAGATTCCCGTACGAAGTGTGGCTGTTTCCCCTCTCTCACCTGCCGAGATTCGAGGCTAGTGCAACTTCACTACTTGAACGGGCGTCGCACATTCTGCAGCAACTAATCCGCTCGTTTGACAGAGAATTACGGTGCCCGCCTTACAATTACTTTCTGCACACAGCGCCATTCCACAGCACTCAGCAAGATTGTTTTCATTGGCACTTGGAGATTTTTCCCCGACTGGTAACCACAGGCGGCTATGAATGGGCCACCAACAGCTTCGTGAATACAGTGCCACCGGAAACAGCCGCAAAGCAGTTGCGGCAACAATGGCAGCCAACGGGCACAAACCAGTGAACAGTTGCAACCTGCGTTGACTTTCGCTGGAAATGATAACAGGGTCTCAACAACATTCGTCGTCTACAGCTACCGACCGGAAAGCCATCACCTCAGTCCGCAGGTGGCAAAAGCTTTCGGTTACCGCCGCGATCTAATCGGTCGGTATCCCCAGCGGCTACGCCCCGAACTTCATCCCCGCCCGGCGACAATGCCATCCAAACTGGGTAAGAGAGGCTGAGTTTCCCTGCAGGAAAGACTGTTCGAGGTGTCTTCACCCTGCCGATGTATGGTTCTGAGACTCGCTTCGGTGGGGAACAGCGGTCCGCTTGCCAGCGAGGCACCGTCAACAGAACATCTTCACCAATTCGCGTCGCGGATAAACGATTCATGCACGGTTGTCGAACACCGAGCAAGGTTGCGCAAAATCAATGCCTACAAGGGGCACCTGAAGATGTCATCCACCCTTCGCTTCTGCCTGGTCTTACATAACCACCAGCCCATCGGCAATTTCGATGACGTTTTCGAACGTGCATATCGAGACAGCTATCTCCCCTTCTTGGAGGTGTTTGAACCGTATGTCGACCTGAAGATCACACTGCATACCAGCGGACCTTTGATGGAATGGCTGGCCGGCCACTACCCTGAATACCTGGACAGACTTGCAAGCCTGGTATCACAGCAACGTATTGAGATATTGGGCGGAGCGTTCTACGAAGCAATCCTGACCATGATTCCGCCACGCGATCGAATTGGCCAGATCACCAGTTTTCGAGATTGGCTTGACCGACATCTGGGAGCCAAAGTACGGGGGATGTGGATGCCCGAACGCGTTTGGGAACAATCTCTCACACAAAATCTAGCCGAAGCTGGCATTGAATACACGGTACTGGACGATTTTCATTTCAGTAGCGCCGGGACCACTCTGGATCCATTACATGGTCATTTCCTGACGGAAGACAATGGATTCGTCGTCAATTTGTTCCCCGGCAGTGAACGCCTGCGTTACCTGATTCCATTTGGGAAACCAGAGCAAACAATTGAACACTTGAGAATGATCGCAGAAGAAGAGCCTGACACCGTCGTTGTCTTTGGTGATGACGGCGAAAAGTTTGGCACGTGGCCGGACACCAAAGAGCACGTCTACGATCGTGGTTGGCTACGCCAATTCTTTGACATGCTCAGTGAACAAACTGGATGGCTGAAAACCACAACACTCGCCGACGCGGTCGATCATACCCCGCCGCAAGGCACTCTCTATTTGCCTGACGCCAGTTACCGTGAAATGACCGAGTGGGCTCTTCCTGTTGAACGTCAGCAACATCTAGAAAACTTAACAGACACATTCCAAAACCATTCCAACTGGCCTCGGCTGAGATCTTTTGTGCGAGGAGGAACGTGGCGAAATTTCAAAGTCAAATATCCCGAAGCGAATGAAATGTATGCCCGCATGATGGCCATCAGTCGGCGGGTAGAGCAGGCGGAAGAACAAGGAGTTGCGGGCACACCTTTATCCGCCGCACGAAAATCACTGTATCGTGCCCAATGCAATTGCAGCTATTGGCACGGCGCTTTTGGAGGAATTTATCTGCCTCATCTGCGAAACTCGGTCTATCAGAATCTGATTGACGCAGACCGCATACTGGATGAGGCGGCGGGAAAAACCGAACCATTTATCGAAGCGTCCGTCGACGACTACAATTTTGATGCTCGGCCAGAAATCCGTTTGGGAAACGATCAACTGACGTGTTTCCTGGCACCATCTTCCGGAGGCATCTTATACGAACTCGACGTCCGTGCCATTTCCCATAATTTGCTAGCCACTCTTGCCAGGCGTCCGGAAGTGTACCACCCACTCGTCATGCAAGGCGAAACCTCCGCGGAAGAAGAAGTAACCAGTATTCATCAGCGCATCGTATTCAAACAAAAGGGACTGGAACAACGACTGCAGTATGATGCTCGATCACGGAAAAGTCTGATCGACCATTTCCTGGCCAAGGACACAACTTTGTGTGATTTGGCTCGTGGCGATCAAACAGAACACGGCGATTTTGCGACCGGGCCATTTCTGAGTCGCGTTCGACGCAACTCAGACCGCATTCAAGTTCAAATGTGGAAAGAGGGAACCGCTTACGGGATCCCACTAAAATTAACCAAGGGTGTCACCTTATCCGCCGGATCACCAGCACTAAAGATCGCCTATTTGCTGGAAGGCCTGCCGCTTGACCGGACGGTTCACTTCGCTGTCGAATTGAATTTTGCTGGCTTACCCGCCGGCAACGACGATCGCTATTTCCACCAAGAAGACCGGCGACTGGGGCCACTGGAAACGTTACTCGACCTGGAAAATATCCAGGAAATGGGAATGATCGATGAGTGGTTGGGAATTGATGTCCGTTGGTCCGCAAATCGACCAACACACCTTTGGGCGCATCCCGTTGAAACAGTGAGCCAATCCGAATCTGGATTTGAACTGGTCCATCAATCGGTCGCGTTGCTACCACATTGGATCGTCGAGCCAGACGCCAATGGACGTTGGAGCGTTGTGATGGACGTCATGCTCGACGTTGACCCGGTGTCATTCACCAGGACTGTTGCCGCCGAACTGGCTTCGCACTAAATCTCTTTCGACGTCTCGATTCGCACTAGTTCACCCTGCCACCTGGCAAAATGACCGTTGCTAGTGTGCAGTGCCCGCGGACGCAGTCGGTCACCTCCCGTGGTCAAATTTTCAACGGATTTTACCGGCGCTTCACCCAAGCAGCGAATTCCTCTGGCTTAGCGGCTCTCATACCCCGCCAACGCAGCCCAATCGGCTGGGAGGTCAGACTCAAGACCACCATGCCGCAACCGCGCGATTACTGGTGGAACACAGCGTTGCTCCAGCTCCCGCCAGTTGGTATCGCGACTGATATCTTCAGTTTGGTCTACCTGATTCAAGACCACACCCGCTAGCGGGAGTCCACCGCGAAATGTGGCCGCGGCGATCAATGTCTGTAAGGTCTGGTTGATCGTGCCAATCCGATCTGGCGCGACCACAATCAGGGGATACCCAAATTCGAAGATTAGGTCAGCCACATAATCGTCCTCCGAGAGCGGCGACATAAGGCCACCAACCCCTTCTACCAGTACGATATCTGCACTGGCCTTCCAGGGCTCGAGGCCGGTTCGCAACAACTCCACGTCCACCTCCCGCTGCTCGGCACGCGCTGCCAGGTGAGGTGCAAGTGGTGCGGAAAACTCTTGCGGACACACATTCTCTAAACGCAGCGGGCAACCAGCAGCACGCCACAAATACTGCGCATCGCTGTCGTTTCCCTCGTCGCAACCACTAGCAGCTGGTTTGTAGACGCCAACGCGCTGGCCCTGATTGGTCAGTTGCCTGGCAATCAAAGCCGTCAAATACGTCTTGCCAACGCCGGTGTCGGTCCCTGTAATAAACAGGCCAGGGGGATTCATCATATTCCTCAGAAACTTGGTGTACTCTGTCTTGAGCTTGGCAATGTCAACAACACGGGACCAGGAACCATGTCCATCAACCCAAACTCAAGCAATCTTATCAAGTTGGGCATTGTACAGATGTCATGTGTTGCAGATCGAGAGGTCAACCTTGCCCATGCACTGCAACAGATCGACGAACTCGCAGCGCAAGGTGCACACATTGTCTGCCTGCAAGAGCTCTTTGCCGGACAGTACCCGTGTCAAGCAGAAGATCACCGCAAGTTCGATGAAGCAGAGTCGATTCCGGGCCCTACCAGTCAGGCGTTAGCCTCAGCAGCGAAAAAATGCGAAGTGGTTATCGCAGGTTCGTTATTTGAACGCCGAGCCCCCGGCGTCTACCACAATACAGCAGTGATTTTCGATGCCGATGGCAGGTTTCTGGGATGCTACCGTAAGATGCACATTCCGGATGATCCGCTGTATTACGAAAAGTTCTATTTTACTCCAGGCGACTTAGGTTTTCGTACATTTGCCACACGCCACGGAACAATTGGGGTCGGAATTTGCTGGGACCAGTGGTTTCCCGAAGCGGCCAGGTTGATGGCGCTCTCGGGGAGCCAGGTCCTGCTCTATCCGACGGCGATCGGCTGGCTACCCGACGAAAAGCAGACCTTCGGTTCCGGCCAATTCGATGCCTGGCAAACGGTTGTGCGCAGCCACGCGATCACGAATGGCGTGTTCGTTGCCGCCGCTAACCGAGTGGGAATCGAAGACAAACTTGAATTCTGGGGTGGCAGCTTCGCCGTTGATCCCACAGGAGTAGTCCTGGCGCAAGCGTCACAGCAAAATGAACAGACAATCCTTGTTGAATGTAACTTTGAACAGATCGATGCTACGCGAACTCACTGGCCCTTCCTGCGAGACCGGCGCATCGACGCCTATGGCGGATTACTCAAACGGTATCTAGATGATGACGGAGCGACTGCAGCCGAATAATTTCGCCTATCGCTGGCCAGCAGAATGGGAACCCCACCGGGCGACATGGCTGTCCTGGCCTCACAATCGTTCGACATGGCCTGGCTGCTTCGATTTGATCCCACCCCTGTTCGCGCGTTTCGTTCAAGTAGTCGCAGAGCATGAACCTGTCGTCATCCTAATCGGTGATGGCGTTTGTGCCGAGCAAGCACGCATACTCGTCGGAAACCTGCAGAACGTAACGCTGTTGCCATGGCGTACCAACGATGCCTGGATACGTGACTATGGACCAACTTTTCTGCAGGCCATTCCTGGTCAGCGTGACATGCTGGTCCACTGGCAATACAACGCCTGGGGTGGTAAATACCCGCCCTGGAAACTGGACACGCAAGTCCCTAGGAACATCTCACAAAACTTTGACTATCAACGGTTTGCCAGCCCACTCACCCTTGAAGGCGGCGCGCTAGAAGGAAACGGCGATCGACTCCTCATGACAACGGAGTCGTGTGTACTCCATAGAAATCGGAATCCCAATTCAACACGGTCTTTCATCGAACGCTGCTTGCTTCATGCACTGAACATGGAACAAGTCCTTTGGCTGCGTGGTGGCGGCATTGCTGGTGATGACACCGATGGACACATTGACCAGTTAGCTCGTTTTGTTCGCTCCAACGCCGTAGTTGCGGCAGTGACCAACGACCCTAAAGACTCGACGTATCGAAAGCTGCGTGAGAATCTAGATTGCCTCGAACATTTTCGCCGACTCGATGGTTCTACACTGCAAATCATTCCGTTACCGCTACCCGCACCCGTCTACCACAGTGGGACACGTCTGCCCGCAAGTTATTGCAATTACTACATTGCCAATGAGCTCGTCGTGGTTCCGCAATTCGACGACCCGGCTGACGACCCAGCGCGAGATCTTCTACAAACACTGTATCCGTCACATCATGTCGTTGGTCTTCCAGCTCGACACTTGATCCGAGGGCTGGGCGCGTTCCACTGCCTGACACAGCAACAACCTTGTCTGGTAGGCAGCGCAAGCCGGCCGGCAAATCGCAGGTAGACCATCGCCCCCCACAACTCGACCACTTCGATTCGGCCCATGGGGAACCACACCCACTCCACTATGACCGTACCACCTAACCTACAACGACCAGCCGTCTAGTCGATATAGACAAACTCGTTGAGGTTCATCAGCAAACGGCAGAATCGAGCCAAGGCCACCTTCCCGGCGGTCAATTCACTCTCACCGGACGACCTATGGAATCCTTCCCTCTGCCTGTCGAGAAAAGCTTGACTGATCTCTTGCTCGGCCGCGGTCGGATTGCGACCCAGCGTGAGCCGGTAGGCATGTTCAATCTGCTGCCGCCGATCAGCCCCCGCATCACGCCCTAAACGCTCGGCCATACGCGTGGATTGAATGTCCGTGAAACGGCTGTTCAACAAAATCAATGCCTGGGGCGCAATCGTAGTCGTTGCGCGTCCCGGGTCTGGCTTATCCGGATTTGGTTGGTCGAACGAGTCCATCAAGGGGACTGTCAGTGTTCGTTTCACGTAGATGTAAATCGAACGCCGTGCCCGATCAGCAGCCGACGATTTACCCCAACCATTACCGGGGCGAGATTGTGTGGAGAGCACCTCCGCGGACAACTGCGGGTAAATCGCCCGGCCACCCACTTGCAGGTTCAAACTCCCGGTAACAAATAACATTGCATCTCGAATTGCCTCCGCTTCAAGGCGTCTGAGATTCTGCCGCCACAGCAAACGATTTCCCGGATCCAATCTAACAGCTTTCACATCGTCAATCTGAGATGACTGACGGAACGCATGCGAGGTGACAATTTGCCTGTGGAGATGTTTGAGATGCCAGCCGCCCGTCTTCAACTCACTTGCCAACCAATCCAGCAAGTCTGGATGACTCGGCGACCGACCGTTACGGCCAAAATCACTAGGGGTAGGTACAATCCCGCTGCCAAAATGGTAGTGCCAAAGGCGGTTTGCGAGCACCCGAGGTGTGAGTGGATTTCCCTCACTTGTAATCCATCGCGCCAAAGCCAAACGTCTTCCACTAGTCGGCTTCACGCCCATTTTTGACAAACTATCCCGCAGCGAACGAGCACCCCAAGATGGTAAAGGAACTTGGGGTCGCTCACCGCCCAGGACGGTTAGAAATGCCGGTTGAACCTCATCTCCTTTGACAAGCGGGCTACCTCGAACGAGAACATGTGTTGGCGGCGTTTTCTTCCCGAACTCGCGTACTGACAACGCCAGATCAAAACCCGCTTGCAACTTAGTTTCAAGAGCGGAGATTTTCTGATCAATCTCCGCAACGGCCGCATTCGCATCCTCCGCCAACATCATTCGGCGTTGTTTCCTCAGCGTTTCAACCTCTTCCATTTTCTGCGCATCGCCGTGACGGTCACCCGCCGAAGACGGCAGGAGTGGCGTGAAGACCGCCAGTGGATTGGTCTTCCAGTGTGTGGCACTTTGGTCTGTACCATATGGAATGACATTGCGAAAAAACGCCGCCAATCGGTAGTAATCCTCTTGTGGAATCGGGTCGAATTTGTGTTCGTGACAACGGGCGCAACCGATGGTTAATCCTAAGAATGTTTCACCTGTCGTACGCACCAGATCGTCGATTTCATCCCACAGAGCAACTAATTTGTCATCCGGTTCGTCGTCCCAAACTCCCAGTCGATAATAGCCGGTCGCAATGATTGTCTCCCGCGACAAGCCCTCCAATTCATCGCCCGCCAACTGCTCTTGAACAAACCGATCGAAACCTTTGTCTTCATTGAACGAACGCACCACGTAGTCACGAAATCGCCAGGCGTGCGGTTTTTCACCATCGCGTTCATACCCGTTGGTTTGGGCATAACGAACGAGATCTAGCCAATGCCGGCCCCATCGTTCACCGTATTGCGGACGCGCCAACAGCTGGTCCACCAACCGGTCGTAACGATCCGCTACTGAATCTTCCGAAAACCGCGCCACCTCAGCCGGCGTCGGCGGCAAACCAATCAAATCGAAATACAATCGACGAATCAAGGTACGCGGTGATGCAAGCGGCGCAGGCTTCAGCCCCAGCTCCTGCAATCGTTTTGTCACGAAGCAATCGATGGGATTCACCATCTGGGCGAAAACGCTAATCTGAGGAATTATTGGCCGTTTCAACCGCCGAAACGACCAATGCTGACGATCTTCAGCTGTCACTTCCGACGACGGGTGCGTCGCCTCCTCGGGCGCTGCTGCGTCTCGTGGCCAATACGCCCCACTGAGAACCCATTGAGTAAGTGCTGCAACCTCGCGTTGCCCAAGTTTGCGATCTGGCGGCATTTCAAGGCCCTGGTAATTGATCGCCTGGATCAGCAAACTATCGGCTGGCTTACCGGGCTTCAAAACAGGTCCGGAATCACCACCTGCCAAAACACGGGAGCCTTGATCAAGCCTCAAACCGCCTCGCTGTTTTTTCGGTCCGTGGCAACGAAAGCACCGTTGCGCTAGCAAGGGGCGAACCTTGGACTCAAAGTAGTCGGCTCGCTCCCGGTCAGATGCTTCAATTGCATCCGGTCCTGTGCTGGCCAAGACAAGCAGTACAACGAACACCAACAAGTATCTCATACCGGGCCTTTACTCCACCGGACATACAACCGTCGCGTTCCAACACAAATCGGTAAAAGTTAGGTTCCACGCGCGCAAATGAGCTGGGTGAGTCGCCTCCCATTATATCTCTGTCTGCTGTATGCTCCAAAGTCGCTTTCTGGCCTTTCCGGGGAATCTCATCGATGACAACTAATCCGTTTGATTTATCAGGCCGCGTAGCCATGGTGTCAGGAGCGGCGTCCGGAATGGGCCAAGCCATGTCGCTGGCAGTCGCGGAGGCAGGAGCCGATCTCGTTCTCGTCGACATCAACCACGCAGGGGCTCGAATCACCGCCCAACAAATAGCCCAATTGGGAAGGAGAGCCATCGCTGTCGACTGCGACGTTTCCGATCCTGCTCAGATCACTCCATTATTTGAACAACTGGACCAGCAATTCGGGCGTATCGACTTTCTCGGTAACGTGGCTGGTCAAGGCGTCCTGGCCAGTCCTACCGAACTCACCTTGCCGCAACTCGAGGGCGTGCTGCAACAGCTCGTAGTTGGACGTTTTTTCATGTGCCAACAAGCAGGGCGTCGTATGCTCTCGCAAGGCAGAGGTTCGATTGTGAACATCGGCTCGCTCGCCAGCACCACGGCATTGGGAAGGAGCCACATTGCTTATAGCATGGCCATGGGAGCCGTCATTCAGATGACAAGGGAATTGAGCACGGAGTGGTCCGCGTCGGGTGTTCGCGTCAATGCAATTCTGCCCGCTCAGGTTACCAATCCCGGACTACTGAAGAGAATGGCAGCAGATCCGACTCTGCACCAACAATTCCTCTCCGGAATCCCTGCTGGACGCATGGGTAATCCCGAAGATATCAAAGGACTATCGGTGTTGTTGGCGTCTGACGCGTCCTCGTGGATCACAGGCGCGCTGATCCCAATGGACGGAGGAAACACCGCCATGAATGCCGGCGGTACACCCGGACACCTTCAATCTGATTAGCAGGATACCGCGTGACACTCCTATTGCCTGCCCCCTCCATCAGGCAGCGGTCAGCCATCGACGCCTAAGCCTTCTTATCGCGGAATTCCCGCATAAACTCAGCCAACGCGGTAACCCCCGCCCTAGGAACCGCATTGTAGATCGACGCCCGTATGCCACCCACGCTGCGGTGGCCGCGAAGTGCACATAGTCCCTCCGCCTCGGCTCTTTCAACGAAAAGATCATCCAATTCGCTGGATGGCAACCGAAATGTCACGTTCATGAGAGAGCGGCAATCTGGCTGAGCGTGTCCCTGATAAAATCCCTCACTACTATCCAGTGCGTCGTACAACTCGCTCGCCTTAGCCTGATTGCGACGGTTCATTTCCACGAGACCACCTACTTCCTCTTCAAGCCATTGCGCGACCAAGCCCACCATGTAGATACCAAACGTGCAAGGAGTGTTGTACAAGGACCCCTCCTGCGCATGTTCCCGATAACTCAAGTAACCCGGCAGGGAATCCGCGCTACGCTCCAATAGCTGGTCCCGAATGATCACAATAGTAACCCCGGCTGGCCCCGCGTTTTTTTGGGCACATGCGTAGATCAACCCGTAGCGTTGCACATCGATTGGACGTGAGAGAAAATCGGACGAAGCATCGCAAACAAGTACCAGGTCTTTCACCTCGGGTTCGGAGCGGAACTGTACACCCTGAATCGTCTCGTTGGAAGTAATGTGCCGATACGCAATACGCCCCGAACCATCCCAAGACGAATCATCTGGCAACCGGTCGTAACCAGTCGCTGCGCCATCCCAAACAACCTGTACAGGACCTTCCAAACGAGCTTGCTCACAGGCTTTCAAACCCCACGATCCCGTCAACACGTATTGGGCATCAGCTGCCTGGTCACGCAACAGGTTCATGGGCACCATCGAAAACTGCAACCGGGATCCGCCTTGAAGAAACAACACCGTGTATCCATCAGGAACCGCCATTAACCGCCGCAGGCGAGTTTCGGCATCATGAAGAATCGCCTTGAACACCGGGCTGCGATGGCTGATTTCAAGCACGGAAGCGCCCGTGCCAGGGAGCGACAGTAAATCTCTTTGCGCCTGTTCGAGCACTCGGAGAGGTAGCGCCGCGGGACCGGCACAAAAATTGAACTGACGCGAGAGCGACTTGTCCTGGGACATGCAAGATTCTCTTACCGGGTCACTTAAGTAGGTTAACTCGCATTGCAGACCAGCGGTCGGTCTTGCAGATACTCGCATGCGTTGCCGAGCTGCCCAACGCGTCACCTTGGCAGAATGCCCGCCACTGCGGGGTCGACAAACGCGCGAACCAAAGGCAGAAAAAAACCTCGCGCCATCGGAAACATGGCACGAGGTTCTGACAGCTCAATGACTGTCATGTATCGTATTCCGGAGCAAAAATGCCCGGTCGACAGCAAGGTTACTTGCCAGCATCGCCACCGCCAGCGTCGCCACCACCAGCACCGGTTGGATCCGGTGTCGCGGTGACTCCCTCATCCACGGTAGCGGTTGGATCTACCTTACTCTCGGTATTTTCAGGCTGACTACAACCAACCGCGCCCAGAGAAGTCGCGGCAACAATCGTCAACAAAGCCATCCAATTCTTCATCTCGTGTTCTCCACAATGGGGCAAAAAATATACGTAAATTTTGAGTCGGCTATTATAGAACAAAGTACGTCGCATAGGAAATGGGGCGGCGGATCTCACTCCCGCAGTTTTGTTGCTGTACGACTGCTCACGCGCTCTCCAAATCAATCTGGGCTAATACGTCACCCGCTGTGACAACCGCATCCTCCTCCACACACAATCGCCGCAATCTTCCGCTGGCGGGGGCGGATACACCAATCGTGACATCATTTGCCGTAATTTCTACGAGCGGCTCTCCATACGTTACACAATCTCCGCTGTTCAAAAGCCAAGCCGTGACCACCAGCACTTCATCGGTCAGGCCAAAATCAGGTGTTACAAGTTCCAAGCGAGCGAGTGCATCCATTAGGATCCCGACGATGAGAGAAATATTCCCGAAAAATCGCGGCTCGCGGACTTTCAACGAGCTTCCGCCATATCCCGCGCGTGGTAGCTACTACGGACAAACGGTCCGCTCGCAACTTGGCTGAAGCCCATCCGACGTGCTTTGTCACCCAAATCCGTGAACTCCGCAGGCGGCACAAAACGCACTACAGGCAGGTAACGATCAGTCGCTGGCTGCAAATATTGTCCCAATGTCAAAAAGTCACAGCCCACATCAAGAAGGTCAGCAAGAACACCAAGCAGCTCATCGTGTGTCTCACCAAGTCCCAACATCAGACCACTCTTGGTCTTGATAGAAGGCGAATGCCGTTTGATCATCTCCAGCAAATGCAACGTCCAACGATAGTCACTCTGCGGACCACGCACACGTCGATACAATCGCGGAACGGTCTCGGTGTTATGGTTGAATACATCTGGCGCGGCTTCCAACACGATGTCAATCGCGCCCGGACAGTTCCGAAAGTCCGGTGTTAACAATTCGATCGTTGCATCGGTACAATCGCGAACGGCTACCACACAATCATGAAAATGCTGCGCTCCACCATCTGCAAGATCGTCCCTGGTAACCGAAGTAATCACTACATGCTGCAGGCCCATCTGAACAACTGCGGCAGCCAACCGCGCTGGCTCGTCAACCGCAGGTAACGACGGGGTGCCACGTGCTACAGCACAAAAACCACAGGAGCGTGTACAAAGATCCCCGAGAATCATAAAAGTCGCTGTCTTTTGTGAGTAGCATTCCATGCGGTTGGGGCAACGCGCATGCTCACAGACCGTTTCCAAGCCAAACTTCTCCAGCACGCGGGATGTAAAATGATCGCCGTTACCTTTGGGAACCTCGCGGCGCAACCATGCCGGCAACCGCGCGCGACCTGTCGACGGTGAAGCAACTGGTAACTCAGTGAAAGATGAAGGCTGATTCACGTTATCGCATCTGGTTACGGAAATAGGGATGGCCGGTTTGGAGGTGACATTGTTCGGACCCAAAAACATGGGACAGCTGCTCGACCAACTCCACCCGAACCGCGGTCATTTTCACTCCTTGACGCCGTTCCGCCATCAGAGAACTCTGCGACGTCAAATCGTCCATGGGCACCGCGGGCCGTACAAAAGAAAATAATCTCATCGGTGGGTTCACGTTCAAGAACGCGCCGTAACTTGTAACATCTCGACGAATTGCCACACCTAATGTCGCGAGTTGGCCCGAGCGTGCCCAGACTCCAAACCCTCGCTCAGGGCGTGCCAAGAGTTGAATTCTGAATTGCTCACAAGTTCGAACCAGCGCACGCCGAACACGTGACAAGTAATTTCCCACAGTCCACCCGAGACGTCCCAAATGGCAAATCACATACACCGCAATTTGGCCGTGAGAGTGTAACACACAACCGCCTCCACGGGATACCCAACGCAATTCCAGCTGCTCACGCCGTAACTGTTGATCTGTGAGCAAAACATGCCCGCGCGAGCCGTTGCGTCCCACCGTGATCAATGGAGGATGCTCCGCAAGCAAGACAGTTATACGGACCGACTGACTGTCAACCGCTTCAAATTCGAGACGATCTTGTAATCTCTGGCAATCTGCAAACGCGACTTTTCCAAGCAGGTGCGCATGTACTGATATGTCACGAATAATGGCCATGGCTCCAAACTCTTTGGTGCCAAAGATTGTAGCTCCGCAAGGTGGCGAGCGCACACCCCCGAGACCTCAAATCAACGGTGAGGTGGACGGCTACTGTGCGTCAGTCAAACGACGCGTCGCAGCAACGCGTTTCTCTGGCCCCACTGCGGCACCAAACCAACCACCTCGAACCACACACTGGCTGAAATGAAGGCCTTGCAAGCCAGACTCTTGCAGCTCCTGTAGATCCAGCAAAGTCAAGGGACGCGCCTTGGAAAAGACCTTTGCAAAAATGGCTCGCAATGCCAACTTCCGCCGTCGCCCTGCAACGCTGATGTAGCCATCTCGCACCAACTTTAATGCGAGCCCGTCGATCTGTGGTCGATACCAGACCGTGACGCCAAAGTTCCGCCAACGGTTGCGGCGGTCGGAAACTTCCGCGAAACGGAGCGACAACTCGACGCGTCCCTCTTCGAGATTCACACGAACCGCTTCATCTGCAGCAAAGCGGACCTTGACATTTTCGGGAATGTCTTCCGGAAGCACGTCTTCTTTCTGGCCAAATATGTCCAACAGATAGACCAGCCATTGCCGCAGTTCCATCTCACGGCCGTCAAACTGAAGTTGCTCCAGTGCGTTGTTCACCGCCGACTCGTGGAACTGCACGCTAAACTCGCTCTCTCTGGGCTCCCGAGGCCGCGGTGTGTAGCTTCCTAATTGGCGATCCGATGCCAGACGATAACGCCCAACCAGCTGGTGCTCAGTCGTCTGCAGGTGAACGATCCGCGGCTCCAGACCCAAACGATCCAGTGGACCTAACACCTGATCGGAAATTTTCTGCTTGGAAATATCGATGGATTCAGCCACCTCACGATCTAATTGGGCCTCGACAGTGCGTGAAACACGGCTTTCCATCGTCTGCTGGGTCAAGGGCTGTACTTTCTCATATTCCCTTAACACCATCCCTCGTACCAGTGATCTTACGACTGGGATCGCGTCGAAAGATGTTTGTAGATCGGTGAGCTCAGATTGACTGTTTGCCGCAGCGCGACTGGGATCCGGAAAAGTTCCCACACTATCCATGAGCAGCGTCTTTTGCGCCCGGAAAGTGGCGTGGCCGCGATTGACCAGCTGGGCTGGCCAGGTGGTGGTTTTCGTTTGCGATTCAACCTCGCCTTGTGCTTCCAATCGCAAACGCCAGGACCAGGGCGCCTTAATCAAGCGTATTGCCAAATTAGTTCGAGTCTGGCTACTACCCTCAACACGTGCGCCCATCACGCATTCGTCGATCGGCAGCTCGACCGACTTCATTGCCGGCAACATCCGATTCAAGAATGACTCCGAGACCGTCATTCGTAAATTCGCGTTTCGGTAGTGCAAGTTGACCTGTTCACCAAATCGCCTCAACGGCGCACTGGGAGACCAACGTAGCAGGTTGTATTGCTGGGCCACTCGGCGGGCAAGCAGACGACGATCTCGTGACTCGTACGATTCCAGATCGCCGAGCAATTGGGCGTAGTCGACAGGCTCAGCAACCCACTGTCGAAGACTGCGAGTCAATTGTGAGAAAGGAGGCGTCGAGAAAAACTCGCGTTGCCGCTGGCTCAACTTTGGCGAAGCCAAACGTCGCAATATGCTTTCAGCCAGGCTACGTTGCTGCTCCACAGTTGCGTGACTTCCAGATTGAGTTAACTTGTCAGCCACATCTAGCAACAGATACGCTCGCCACTGTTCGGAGTGCTCGACACTGGCCAAGCGTTCGTCGACCTGACTTATCCGGCGGGCCACGTTCTCACGCGCCCCACTACGGATCGTGGCGACATGATACTCCTGTTCAAGTATCTCTCGATAGGCTCGCCAAATGGCGATACGCCGTACAACGGCATAGCCTGCAGACAACAACACTCGACGTGTTGCCCCCTCGTCAAACGTCTCAGCCAAACTCGCTCCCCGCACCACCAACGCAGAAAGTTGGTCAAGTCCCTGCCAAATGGACGCATCAGGGTCTGGAAGCTTTACGGCCACCGCGCGAACCTGTGCAACAACCTGCTCGGCCCAATCCACCGCGAGCGGAGGATCTTGGATACAGCGCAATTGGTACAACAAGGCCTCAGGGTCGGGCCAACTGTCTTTCCATCGGTTCGAACGACGCGACCGCGCACGTGCCAAAGCAGGTGCCTTGGTCGCAGCACTAGTCGTTTCCGGTTCGATTGCTCGCAATACAACTGGCTTCCTCGTCCGGCGTAGATCTCGTAATTCCTCAGATCGTCGCACACGGTCCGACGCTGGTTTATTTACCGCGACATACTCCAGCGGGCGAGCTACCGCCTCCAAGGGAACAATCCGGTTGGTGCGCAACTCGCGGGTCTGCACGAGCGCGTCATTCGCGACTCTTGGGGCGATCTCAAACTCAAGTTGTCCAGGGTCTACCGATCGATCGTATGGACGGCGTGTCGCAGGAGTCACGCCAGGTTCTACGAAATAGAGAGAAGGGAGAACACTTGGTCTTTCTGGCCCTCGATCCAGCCTAACTGGGACAGCCACTGTGCCTTCGTGTTGCTGTGTCAGTTGTACTGACGAAGGAACGGCGTGTTGGACGACTTGTTCCTGTGGCCCTAGCGAATCGACCCGCGCGATACGGCCCCAGCCCATTGAACTTGACTCAATCCCGGTACCGCTGGACACTTCACGGCCGCGCCACATCCTGGGCGCCAAGACCCCGAGCAAGAACAGACCGGCGAAAGCGGCATACTGAACCCATCTCGCCAGGTAAATACGTCGATCCATCAACATCCGCAGCATCCATTGTGAATCACTTGGAACCTAATAATTAGATCGGAACCAAGTAGCGCCCATATCAAATCCGAATGAAGGAATAACGCCAGCAGTTAGCCCGTTACCAGAGGCTGCAACTCCGACATTCAGGCAAACATTGCGGGTCAGGTAAGAAATCCGATCTTGGAAAGCGCCTGACGAACTGAAAATGTCTCCGTCCTAACGTCACCTCCCGAGAAACCAACGCTCGTGTCAGCGCCTCGAAATATCTCTTGTGTTGAACCGCGCCCAAGTCGCATCGCGGACAGGAGCAGAAAGGAACCACGGATTTTCATTTCCTACCGCGAGAAGCCTGCTAAAATGCAAGGGAGGCAGTCACTTTCGGCAGAGTATTGGTTGCCCCTAAGCAGCTCTCCATCGCAATACCTGTAGTGATCGAATGATGGGCGGCATGCCGCCAAACCAGCTGTCCTGTATCGGCGGTAGCACAATCGCTGGTGCCCCCATGCTCACCGGGAACAAAACATGTGGTTTGCCCATTGCCCACAATGTAACGAAGCTATCCGCACACCCAACGATTTGCCTCCGTCATCGCAAGTCCAATGCCCGTTGTGCGGTGAAACGTTCGCAGGTGCACTACTTCTCGACAGCCTGCCACCCGCAGTCGTCGTTATCGACTCTGGTACCTCAGAAAGCACTGGCAACGTCGACACAGCGGCGTTCCAACTCCGGCCGGAATCAGACCCTGACAGCTTCACCGTCGATGCTTCGGGCGTTCCCCATCCATCACAAGCGAACACCAGTGAACCCTTTCAGTTCGAAGAGGCCGCCGCTCCCATCGGGCAGGATTACAGGCCAACCGTTTACACGTCATCTTCCCCGCGCAGTGGCAAGAACGAATTCTTCAAAATCGTTGCTGGAGGAATTGCAGGATTAGTCTTGGCGGTCCTCATTCTTTGGTGGGGTTTTGAACGCGATCCGTTCACACTTGCGCCAAAAGTCGCCCAATACGTGCCCTGGCTGATCCCGCCTGATCTACAACCAATCCCTCCTGAAACGACCGCGTCGCCCTGGCAGTCCGGCGACTCCCCAGAACTGCCTCGAGCTGCGTTAAAAGACTTCAATGACAACATTCCTACCGCACCCAGCAATATCCCATTTGACCGCGCAGATGATGAAGCCCAGCCTCCCATTGAAGCGCCAAGATTTGGGGCGGGAAGAAACGCCGGGCAATTCGGAGGGGGAGGGTTCGGCGGCAGTGCTCCCAAACGTGACCCAACGCCTGGTTTTAGCCCGCCGAAACGCGTCCCCGTCAGAGAGGCGCCTTCTTTCACGGTCGATGACGTCTTGACGGCGTTTTCCACAGTTGAAGCGATGTCGGCTGCTCTCCAGGAATTAGAAGTACTGGAATCGCCTGAGAGTGGTACACCCAAGCCAAACTTCTACAGTGCACTCTGTCATCTCGCGGAATGCGTCACTTACATTGACAACGATCCACGTACGCTGCAAATCCGCAATCAGATCGCAGCTGCACTCGTCGATTATACGAACCAGCGAGCTTTCCGCTTGTTGATCGACCAGGCTACTCGACGACGGCTCTCTTCACGAGACACGGCAACGGGCGATGGCGTCTGCCTGCGAGGCCACGTCCAAGACATTCACTCACACGGAAATTTGTTCGTGACGCGCATCGCGCTGCCGGGACGCCCATCACGATTTCTGTCGGTATTGAGCGCCGTCGACCCCCGCGAACTCTACGTCGTTGGCTCCGACGTCGTGCTCTTGGGCAGCATCATCGAACGACCATCGAGACGCATCCAAGGCTACCGCGGCCGACTAAACCGAGTTGTCATAGGTGGTCTTGTAACTCAAGTCACCACCGAGCACCCACCCGAACCGCTGGATATACCATGACTGACTCGCCTCCCAGTGGCCAACAACCGGCAAGCAAGGAAACGCCTACCGAAGTAAGCGTTAAAGACCACTTGATCTACGGGCTCTCATTACCCGAGCGAACTTTGCGATCTACTTCCGCAGTAGTGGCCGGTACGCTGCGTGAGTCTGCCGAAATGCTTGTTCCACAAGCATTTCGCAGTTCAACGAGCTATCGCACCCTCATCGAACAAACGCTAAATTTCATGGCCCAGAATGTGGGTGGGGTCACGTCGACACAAACGGACGAACCCGCCGTAGACAATTTTGTTGCCCGCAAGGCGGTCGGCAGTTTTATCGAAATGGCCTCGCTTCCGCTGTTGCATGTTTCGCCAATGATGGTCCTGGCTTTATTCAGTGATATCGCTTACGGCTCGCAAACCTATTTGTCGGAACTAAGTGACGAACTGAAAAAACAAGGAGTGATCGACGAAAACACAACCATTGATCAGGCAACCGACCTTCTCAATGCATTACATACAACCACCTCCACAACAGCCCAGGTCTTTGACAAGCCGCCTCTGTCAATCGACGGGCTTAAGGAAACCATCAAACAAATCAAGGACTCTGCGGGGCAAGGCCCGACGACGCTGATGCCGGAGGCTGAAATTAAGAGGCTCTGGACAGAGATGCAGGCGATGGCGACGCGTGAACACGTCAGCATGCTCGACGTATCAAGTACGATCACCATGTACAGCATGGATAAGATAGGTTCGCTCGGACGTGGGGCTTTATCGACAATTAAGGTCGCCGGAAATATGTTTGACCGCCATATCATCGATCACTACTCCGAGGGTCTCCAAGAAATCCACCAGAAAGGAATCTACACCGCCTTGGCGGAATCCAGCGCTCCCTACATCGATGCGGTCTGGCTGAATTTCTCAGACGAGCGTCAGACCATCACAGAAGATGTGGTTACAGGCCGTTTCTTCAGCAGGTGCTGGCAGTGGCTAAAATCCCACTTTCGGCGGAAGAAGAAATCCGCAGACCCCTGACACAAATTACCCGCCAACGGGTAACCAAGAAGGGTACTTTGTTTTACCAGAGAACCTTTTTTCCAGAAAACGGTGGTATCACGAACCCTGTTTGGCGCGCTCTCAGAATCGCCACCTATCGAGCTATGTGCTGAGCACGCGTTTTGTTACCTATTGGCGGGAAAACCCGGTCGAACGCAGATCCGGTCAGTGAAATTCTCTGCTCACCTGCAAGGGATGCTCTAAATCCACTACCAAGCTTTCCAAACTTCTGACGACAATATGTACCACTTCTTGATGACGTTCGATCTTTCCTTGCACAATCCACGCTTGCGAATCGGTCGCAATCCTTTCATATCGTTTCCATACCGCAGGTTTCACAATCGCGTTCATGCTTCCTGTTTCATCTTCCAAAGTAACAAAGGTAATTCCTTTTGCGGTACTGGGACGTTGTCGCAACAAGACCATTCCGGCAACCTTCACTGAATCGTTGGCTTCACACTCTTGCAGGTTCTCCGCCGAGACAACACCGCGCCGACTCAATTCCGATCGCAAAAATGACATCGGATGTTGACGCAAAGTCAAACCCGTAGCGTGGTAATCTGCAAACACCTCTTCCTGCTCAGTCAGTCCGGGCAGCTTACTCTGCCTGGTCAGTGCGGTCATCTGGTCGCCAAATAGCGGCATCTCTGAAGTGCTAACCGGCTCACCTAGAGCCTGCCAGAGCGCATTGCGCCGATCGATAGATAGCGATTGAAACGCGTCAGCATAGGCAAGTTTTTCTAGCGCCGACCGTCCCAAGTTAGCTCGCTGTGCCAAATCCGCCATCGACTGATACGGCGCGACCCTGGCCTGGACCAAACTCTGTGCATCTCGATAAGTCAAACCACGCACCAGTCGCATTCCCAATCGCAGTGCCCATATTGCACTCCGAGACTGTCCTCGCAGCTGAGTTGCCCCGGATTCCGACGATCGTACAGGCTCAAGCGTGCAGCACCAATCACTGGCATTGACATCCACAGGTCGTACTTCCACACCATGTTTGCGAGCGTCCTGTACTAACTGTGCCGGCGCATAAAACCCCATTGGCTGACTATTCAATAACGCCGCCAAGAACGCCGCTGGATAGTAGAATTTCAGCCACGCCGACACATACGCCAGACGCGCAAAACTAGCGGCATGCGATTCTGGAAATCCATATTCTCCAAAACCCCGAATATGCTGAAACACCTGCTCGGCGTACTCTTTTGAATAGCCATTTCCTAACATGCCATGCACTAATTTCCGGTAAAACGGCTCTAGCACTCCCACACGTCTCCAGGCTCCCATCGCGCGTCGCAATTGGTCAGCTTCACCAGGCGTAAACCCCGCAGCTACGATGGCCAACTGCATAGCCTGTTCCTGAAATAGCGGAACACCTAAAGTGCGCTCCAGCACCTTTCGGATCTGTTCATTCGGCCACTCGGCTCCAAAAACCTCCTCTCCATTACG
This sequence comes from Planctomycetaceae bacterium, assembly GCA_002709225.1. Classification (GTDB taxonomy): domain Bacteria; phylum Planctomycetota; class Planctomycetia; order Pirellulales; family Pirellulaceae; genus UBA9264. Next base: position 33,576 of record PAQH01000014.1, on the reverse strand, counting down.
TCGGCGCAAATACGGGTGAACCATATTGCCCTGGATCGGACCCGGCCGCACAATTGCCACTTGAATAACTAAATCATAAAACTTGGCCGGCCGTAGCCTGGGCAACATACTCATCTGGGCTCGACTCTCAATTTGAAACACGCCAACCGTTTCAGCACGGCTGATCATGTCATACACATCCTGATCTTCACGAGGAATGTTGTCGATCGACAACACGCGTCCCGTCTGCGTCACAACCATCTGAAAGCATTTGTGGATGGCTGTCAGCATTCCCAAGGCGAGACAGTCCACTTTCAAAATGCCCAAAGCGGCGAGATCTGTTTTATCCCATTGAATCACTGTGCGGTCTGGCATCGCGGCATTTTCAATCGGCACTAATTCACACAAGCACCCCTGCGTGACAACCATTCCCCCTACGTGCTGAGACAAGTGTCGAGGAAAACCAATCAATTCATTGGTCAAACGAACTAACTGCCCACCTAAACGCGACTCGGGATCCAAGCCAACTTCCCGGCAACGTCGCTCGAGCTTCTCGTCTGGGTCGCGCACATCCAAGATTTTTGCCAGCGAATCAGTCCGATGCTCAGAGAAACCCAACGCTTTACCCACTTCGCGAATAGCCGAACGCGGGCGGTAGGTTATCACCTCAGCCGCGATACCGGCACGCTGGCGTCCATACTTCTGGTACACATACTGCAAGACTTCCTCGCGACGTTCATGTTCAAAATCCACATCAATATCTGGTGCCTCGTTCCGTTCTCGACTCACAAATCGTTCGAATAACAGATCCGTTTCTAAAGGATCAACAGCAGTCACCCCTAGGCAATAGCACACCGAAGAATTGGCAGCGGAGCCTCGTCCTTGGCAGAGAATATTCTCTGCGCGCGCAAATCGAACAATGTCGTAAACCGTGAGAAAAAACGCCTCGTACTGCAATTCATCAATTAAGGCTAACTCGTGCTCCAACTGCTGTACTATTTTTTCTGGTAGTACCTCCCCATACCGCTGTCGAGCTCCACGCCAGGTGAGCTGATGCAAATACTGCATCGGTGACATTCCAGGCGGTGCAATTTCCTTCGGGTATTCATATCGAAGTTCGCTTAAAGTAAATGTGCAACGGTCGGCAATTTCGATTGTCCGATGGAGCGCTGCGGGAATACGGGAATACAGCGTTTGTATTTCCTCTTTCGTTCGCAGGTGGCGTTCCGCGTTGGGAAGTCGATGCGTCCCTAATTGAGCAACCGTTAATCCATACTTGATGGCAGTGAGTACGTGCTGTAGCTCCATTCTCTGCGGGTCGTGATAATGAACGCCCCCTGCGGCCACCAGTGGGATAGCGGCCTGCTGAGACAGCGACACAAGATAGTCAATCCATGCCTTATCATTCGCACCGTGATGCAATTCTGCCAACAGAAAAGACCGGTCACCAAAGAGCTCGCCATATGCCTGGCAGGAATCCAGATACTTTTTGTCAAAAGCACTATCCTCCGTCGGTCGAGAAGGCAAAACACACGCCAGTAAACCCGTACTAAGATCGACCAGATCTTCAAAATACAGTTCACACCCACCCTTCGGGGCGCGACGGCGGCCGTTCGTAATGATCCGCGCGAGCCTTCCGTAAGCAGGTCGATCCGGTGCCAACAACACTACCGACAACGCATTTCGAAGTGTGATCTCAGCGCCAATGATCAGTTTCAAACCGACTGCTTTTGCAGCCGTATCAGCTCGTACGACTCCTGCCAGGCTATTGCGATCTGTAATGGCCAAGGCCTCATATCCGAGGCCACCAGCTCTCTCCACCAGTTCATCCGGATGAGAGGCTCCTTCCAGGAAAGAAAAATTCGTGATGCAATGCAACTCCGCGTAACGCGGGCGCCCCCGCCTGCTGGTTTTCAAAGTTCCCTGGGCTGGGCCACTCGGAGTGGCTGGAAAACTGGGAACTCGAGTCGATTCAGGCATCGCTAATAGCTCTCAGAACATAAGAAGTGACAAACATCTCCGGACAATGGAGACCGCACCAACGATTTCGAGGTCTGGGATAAACATGCAAACACAAGCCCTAACAATGCCCACCTTTTGTCAATCAAATACACCTTGCAAAAACCAATCTCCGGTCTGCAAGCAACAAAAAATCCAAAACCTCAGGCCTTCTGTCGTTTCCACACGATAGTAATCTCGGCGGATTCCGTTCCGTCGCCACCACCCAGTTTCAATCCGTTCCGGCCCCCAAGAACGATACACCTGATGCCTTCGCAGCGCACAGGAAAAGTAGCGAGGCAGTTGACCAACTTCCTCTGCTGCCACCGGCAATCTCACCGGGGGGGCTATCAAACTCAAAGGTCTCCCAAGACAAGAAAAAGGGAGACCTTTGACTGAACTTACATAATTTGTTGCGCGTCCTTCGAGCAATGGTTCTTCACGATATGCATTTTCGGGCTGGGCATCATTTTGTAAAAACACGCGCAGTACACAGTCAGTACCAAGGCGACTGTTCAAACAATCCACGAAACCTGCCAGATCTTGTTCACTCTGAGAAATTCGGTTCGCAAAAAGCTCTCTCTGCCGAATGACCAAAGGCGCATCCTGAAGCACAGACAATGAAATACTCATCACTGGCGCTGGCAATGCCAGCGACTCCAGTTGCAATTTGAACAAACGTTGTAAATGGATTTCATCCGCGCAAGGCAAAAACAGCCCCATTCGGAAGACCAAGTCAACCGAATCCTGACATTGGATACGACACACGATACATAAAGCTCCACGACTCCGATTCTTTAGCGACTGGCACAAATCCGCAGCTTGATGCTGTATTACGTGCTCGATCGATTCACGTTGGAGCAAACCATGCTCGGTCTGCCAAAACACTGAAAAATGATGTGGTGAAGATATTGCCCGAATCACTTCAGACACTCGCCCCATAGCCTGATCCAAACGTTGCAACAGGATCGCGCCGGCCACGTTCTGTAACTCGGCACGAGGCAACGAAAGTAAATCTTTCAGAGAACCCAATCCCAGTCGTCCCAATATCTGCTGCGTTTTCACTGGTAATCTCAGAGCTTCAACAGGCAGATCCTCTATTTCCGTTTCAGCACAATCGGAACTGTAGTGAGCCAATGCCCAGGCATTACCAAGAGTCGGGCCCCAACCCAACCTGGCAAATATCCCTCGTGTACGAAACTGCTCACCCACTTGAGTGATGAATGCATCCTCACTACCAGCAAAGAGATCCATGCCGGTAACGTCGAGCAACAACGTCTCAGGAAAGGTCTCCTCTTCCAAACCGACAATCGGGCTAAAACGGTGGCACCACTGCGCCAATCGCACTAAAGATTTACGGTCCTCAACAGGGTTATGTGGCTCAAGATGCAACGGTTCTTTTTCTCTTCGAGTACTTCTTCGGTCTTGAGACTGCTGGCGGCGGCCAAGCGCTAATGCCTCGGCTACAGGCATCCCTAAAGACACACCCCACCTGACAAGCCGATCGGAACAAACCAGCACACAAGGCCCGCGAGAAGTCTTCTGGTAAATCACAACAGGTTGGTTCTGAAGATCAGGGCGTTTCAGCAACAGACGCTGCAATGGCCATTGAGGAATCCATATCGCGAGAATCAAAGCTCTGGATCTTTCCTGTCTGCTCATCGATCACAATTTCTAATTGGTTTTTGTGAAGCCCACCGCGACAACGCAAAATTTCAAGCGTCAGTTGCCAATCATTTTGAGAGGCTCGCGGAATAACCCTTAATCGTGTTTCTGCCCAGGAAGGCTGCGACTGTGCTGTCGCTGGCCGTACTAACAACCCCAGACAACCTCCGGACTCGGCGGACAATTGCCAGCGTCGAAAGATTCGGTTCGGTATGTGTTGAGGCCAAGCCAACACTGCGAAAATCCGAGGGCACCGTAAAGCTTGGTCAACAGCCCAATGCATATCTTTCTCGTTCTCTGGCCGAACCAAGAGGAGTCGACTGAGATCCAGTCCCCAAGCAGCCGCTGCAGGAGGATAGAAACGCCGCTGCGTATCGACCACAACGGCAACACCGTCTTCCCGGCAAGCTTCACGAGCTGCAACCAAGGCCAAAAAACCGGCGCCGCTTCCGGCACCTTCCCCCAGCCATTCCACGAAAGTACCACGGGCAAACCCCTTGTCAGGCAGTAAATCGTCCAGGGACAGGCAACCGCTGGTGACAGCCTGCTGCACTGACTTGGTGGTATTCGCTGACCGACGTGCCAACTCCGCGCGCAACTGACCAATACCGGTAGCCGCGTCATTCGCAACTGCATCATCCAGGGCCATCGCAAAACACCTTTCCGTAACCCTTATCGGACAAATAGTGTACAACTGTACACATATCTTAAAAGGGATAGTTACGCCCGTCCAGAGTGCTTTTCGCGCGCTCTAACCATGCACACCGCATACCCCGGCAGCTGCTGGCAACATTCACCAGACATCTAGGCTCGGCCCAAGCCGGCCACTGCAGCGGAACAACCACCCCGCGAGGCATAGAAAACCGAGAGGTAAATTCACCTCGTTTCAGAGTGCCGCAAAACGACGGGCATCGGGATCCCAAGGCGGCATCTCTCGAATTGCTGGCAACACTTCTTCCACATGCTCCACAATCTTCCACATGCCACGATGTCGCACATCCATGAAATGCTCTTCAATGGTGTGCTCTAGCAAAGCCACTAGCGATGTAAAAAAGCCGCGTGTATTAACAATCACAATCGGCTTGCTGTGAAGCCCCAAACGTTTCCAGGTAAGCGCTTCCAACAATTCTTCCAAAGTCCCCGATCCCCCCGGCAACGCCACCAATGCATCCGCACAATCAATCATCTGCTGCTTGCGCTGAGCCATATTGTCAACCAGGCAAAGCTCACTGATCCCGGGATGCCCCCATTCCAAATCATCCATAAAACGCGGCAGGATCCCCAGCACCTGCCCACCACGGGATAAAGCTCCATTTGCGACCGCGCCCATTGACCCAACAGCCCCGCCACCATAAATCAATGTGAGTCCCTGTTCACCCAGGATCTCACCGAATCGCTGTGCGGATTGAGCATACTCTTGGTCTGCCTGACGACTAGAGGCACAATAGACGCAAACTCTCTCAATTGGATTCATCGATGACCCGGGAAGTAAATGGCCTGACAGGCAAGGTGTTTTCTGACCGATATGTGATCATGCTCCCAATTCGCTCCGCCAGCTGCAATGGACAACGCTGACAACAACTCCTATCCCACCTTGGATCAAATCACTATGACGCGTGGACGCGTTCCAGAAAACACCGCCAAGCATGCGATTCAGGTCCAGGATCTGGGAGTTGTTCTCACTGACACCGTCATCCTGGATTCATTGTCCCTGGAAATTTCGCAGGGGCAGTGGGTGGCGATCGTAGGCCCCTCTGGCTGCGGGAAATCCACGTTACTGCGGACAATTGCCGGCTTAACCAGCCCCTCGACGGGCGTCATTACCTGGGGCCAACCCTCTGCGCCGCGCTCGCCACTGGCTTTCGTATTCCAGGACTCAACTCTCCTGCCATGGCGCACGGTTTACGACAATATTCGTCTGCCGCTGGAATTGTCTGATGGGCGGCATTCCGCGCAACAAACCACAGTTAAGGAAAAGGTTAAGGAAAAGATACAGCTGGTCGGACTCAGCCAACACGACATGAACAAATTTCCCCGCATGCTCTCTGGGGGTATGAAAATGCGCGTGTCATTGGCCCGCGCACTGATCACGAACCCCGCCGTATTACTGCTCGACGAACCTTTTGCAGCACTGGACGAAATCCTCCGCCAACAACTGAACGAAGACCTTTTACGAATCTGGGCAACAAGCCGTACTACCACGGTGATGGTAACCCACAACGTCGCAGAAGCCATCTTCTTGGCCGAGCGCATCCTGGTCATGGGTGGCCAGGGCCAACTACTAGCTGATGTAACTGTTCCATTTACCTATCCGCGCCAACGTGCCCTGCGAACTACTCTGCAGTTTGCGGAAGTGAATCAACAGATCTCAGAAATACTCTTCGCTCAAAGCCGGACGGATACTGGGAAATGAACAATCCCTTTCAACAACACAACGCTCTACGTTTACCTGCACAACTCCGGGCTCTTTTTCCACCGCTGTTGTTTCTGATCATCGTACTCGGCACCTGGGAACTGATCGAACTCTGGATGGACATCCCAAAAATTCTCCTCCCGAGTCCGTTGGAAATTCTCTCAGGAGCACTCGAGAAACGCTCGCAGTTAGCTTCGGCGGCCTGGATCACCTCGCGCGCGGCGCTCAGTGGCTTTGCCTTGGCACTCTTACTGGGAACCAGTAGTGCACTGGTCTTTTCCGTCTCTCAACTTGCGAGACGCGCCGTCTACCCGTACATGATACTGTTGCAAACAGTCCCCATCGTCGCTATTGCGCCACTCGTCATTATCTGGCTGGGGGGCGGGCTCAACAGCATTGTGGCCATCATTACGATCATCAGCGTCTTTCCTATTGTCACCAACGTAACTACCGGACTGACATCCATTGACCCAGGGCTCAACGACCTGATGACTTTGTATGGCGCCAGCAGCTGGCAAAAATTATGGAAACTCCGTTTACCTACAGCGGTCCCTTACCTAATTAGCGGTGCCCGTGTTTCCAGTGGCCTGACCATAGTCGGTGCCATAGTCGGTGAATACATGGCGGGGTACCAGTCGGAAAGCCCGGGCCTTGGTTATTACGTGTTTCTCGCCAGCACCAATGCGCAGTCAGAAATCCTCTATGCCAGCATCTTTATTTCCACGCTGCTGGGAATTCTGCTATTTGGCCTGGTAACACTTGTGGGAAAAACCGCCTTGGCGCGATGGACGTTTGAAATGGAACAATAGATCGCCCGCCCAAGGTCATTGCGGTCACAATATTCTTGCCGACCGAACCAGATCTGGAATCAAGGTGCGTCCGCTTCGCCACCAACAATGGCATTATCGAAGGCGGCATCGACATCCAGTTCTGTGGAGATCAGATCGATCTCAACCAGCTGATCTGCCAACTCGCGCCAGCGACGTTCTGTCATTCGCCCTAACTCCTCCTTGGGCATACCCTCGGGCAAGCACAGGTCTTGAAGAATCTTCGCGCCATAATCCAAGATCTCCCGACCCATTTCTGCATTGAGCCCGTGGATATGGTCGTTCACTGGACCCGGATTCTCCAGATAAGATTGCCAGCCACGAACGCTCGCACGCGTTACTTTCTCGACCAGATCGCGTTGTTCACGCAAAGTCTTGCCATTCGTAAGAAGTAAGCTCGTGTAAGGATTGAAGCCCAAGTCGGACACCATCAGAGCACGTGGGTCTCCACCCTTCTCTCGGGCCACAAACGGCTCACTAAACACATAACCTTGTTGCGCAAACTTCGGATCCTGCAAAAAGTTGGTCACATTGCCGGGATAACCAACAATCCGCACATCTTTCAAGGGGAGTTTTTTCTGCATATACAATGCGAAAGCCCGTCCGGCGCTAATCGCCAACGTGACCCCCTGTAAATCTTCCAGTTGTTGGATACCCGACTCGGCGTGCACCATGATGCAGCGTGGACTCATTTGGAGTGGCGCCATTAGTGCCACCACGTCCGCCTCCTCATTACGGCCCGTCAACACCTGGTCCGCATTCCCGACCGCAAATGTAGCACGCTGCGCGGTGAGCAATTGAATAACGGGTGCGCCGGGGCCACCTGGCAGGATCTTGACTTCCAAATCTTCCTCTGCAAAAAAACCCCTCACCTGGGCGGCGTAATAGCCGCCATGCTCCGCTTCTGGAAACCAGTTCAAGGCAAGCGTTACCTGACTTCGCACAGCAGCGGGCTGTTCCGACTGTTCCGGAGCCCTCGAGGGCGCGGTCGCAGCATCAGGAGATCCGCATCCTCCCAGGCACAAGAGGCAGCAGGCAAACAGGGCAGGGCAGGGCAGGTGGCGGTACATAAACTGGCTCTTGCGTCTCAAAAAGGAGCTCTACTTCGAAGCGTAAACACAGTTGCCGAAACGCGTCGAAGGCAATATCTGACACGTCCCAGGGCACATCCCGGACATCGAATCTTACCGAAATAGGCCAATGGCCAGCCTAACGTACCAATGGCCAGCTTAACCTAGAAGTGTACGAAGCGACCGCCGGGAAGACAATCCAGGCGCACTGGCAAACACAGCGGGCAGTCTCGTCTCTCGCGACGCTTCCAAGTCTATAATTTTTGCCTCCATTTTGAACGACACCGAGTAAGTGGAGCACCTTCGGCGATAGAATACCCACTCCGCTGTAACCGAACGCAAACGTCGCATGAATCAAACCCAGGACCAAACACGCGAACCGATCATGACGCGCCGGCGCTGGTTCCTGCGCGGTTTCACCGCGGGCATACTGCTGTTTGCCGCAATCACGTCGCTCTCCTACTTTCAACGCTCGGAGAACTGGGGGGATCTACTCGGGGGCCATCCCAATCGCGCCGAAGCCATGGGATTCCCCGTGCAGCTGTGGGAAAAGGGAAATAATTATGGAGGCTACTACGTGTATCCGACGGGCCTACTGATCAACGGCCTGACGGCCCTGCTAGTGGCAACGCTGTGCGGATTACTAACAGTAATGTATTCCACACGTCTCAATCGCCTAGTCCGCGAACTCTCGCAGCGTCAAACTGCACATAAGGTTAACTTCCAGTTCTCGATCCGCGGGTTGCTCTGGCTCACCTGCCTGTCCGCTCTAGTCTTGGCCGTTAGCCGCACGATGCTGACACCTTCACCACGCGTTCTCGGAAGCATCTACCTGCTCGGACCTTGGATTCTCGTCTCGATTGCCTTGCTACCGCAACGGATTGCAATCGAGCAGCGTGCGTGGATCCTCACCGTTTCAGCCGCCTTGCTGATTGTTGCCGCCATCATTGTGGGCGGATCATTACCGCTTCCAGTTCCCTTTGAAAAAGTGTTACTGGGAATCTACATCTGCTGGACTCCGCAGAGTGCGAGCACTGCGTTGCTAATCAGTATCGCGTTACTTGTTCACTACCGTCGTTTACTAGTCGCCAATGAACCAGCTCAATAGAACAAGGAAACCCCATTACCTATTACGCTGCTGCGCCGCCACTCACACTTCACTGGACAACACCTCCGCAATACAACGTTTCAGTATTCAATGATGAGCTGTAGCAACTCAAACGAGCAGCGACTGGATCGCTCCCGAACACGAGAGAACACAACACCCCGAATGCGGCAGCAAGACAATGGGTTACGCAGCGCGAAGCGATCCTTCTGACTGCTGCCTCTCACACTGGCCATCGTCTTCGCTCCGAGACGCATGCGTCCGTCTCGGCCGCGGGAAACGGATTTGACCGGGACGCCGCGTCCGGCTCGCAGCCCAGGATTCCGCCTCAATCGTCAGGATGTTGATAACGTTGTTCACGCGCTGGCAATAAATGTCCAGTTGTTCACGAGAAAGCTCTGGTGGTACGTCAATACGAGGGCCCATAATCCCTCGCACCCGAGATCCCGGGCGTGGCACTGCAAAACGATCCCAACTGGACACACGCCAGGGACGTTCGTATCCAAACCCCACCGGAATCAAGGGACTCCTTAATTGTGAAGCCAGGAAAATGGCACCCGGCGCCATTTGCCTGCGGGGACCACGGGGTCCGTCCGACGCCATGGCTACGGACAGCACAACCCCAGATCGCGCCAGCTTGCGTAGTGCTGTCGCGCCCCCTCGTGCCGTTGAACCTCGGACGATCTCAAAACCGAGAAGCTCCGAAGCACAACTGACGACCGCCGCATCGCGATGGCGACTCGCCAAAGCGGTCACGTCACAATGACCCCATGTGATGGTCGGAAAAAACAGGTACTCATGCCAGAATGCATAAATACAGGGTCCGACATATCCCGGAAGTGCAGGATCTGTGGTGCTATCGTAGTGGGCAACCTGAAAATCGAGGGTTCGCGCCAACAAACGCATCCCACGTTCCAGGGCAAATCCCAATAGCCGTGTCTTCCATGAGTAACGCCGCGCCAACCGCTCCATGCTTTCTCCCGTTGCCTCCATTCCGGACACCCACCTCGGCGAAAGAATCTCATCCACTCCTATAGAGCTACTGCAGCCACTCACCGGTGAAGACCGTCGTCGCAGGACCCGTCATGTAGACATGGTTGTCCAATTCACTCCATTCAATTTCCAGGTCGCCGCCACGCAAATGATTGAGAATCTTTCGCCCCGTGCGACCACTGAGAACACCCGCTACACACACTGCACTCGCCCCAGTACCGCACGCCCATGTTTCCCCGGAACCGCGTTCCCAGGTTCGCTGACAAACTTCTCCTTTATTTTGAACTTCGACAAATTCCACGTTGATACGTTCGGGAAATCGCGAGTCCGTTTCAATCGATGGCCCGACCCCAAGCACCCATTCATCGGTCGCCTTTTCAACAAAGACCACACAGTGTGGATTACCCATCGAGACACAAGTTACGTCAACCGACCGCGACGCCATCTTCAATGCACAGTCAACAACCGGAGCTCCGGAGAGAGTAGTCGGTATACGAGACGCTTCCAAAATCGGTTCGCCCATGTCTACTTTCACTTGTTCGACAAGTCCGTCTTGCGTGCGAACTTCCACCGCCAGGACACCGTTTCCGGTTTCGATAGCAATCGTGTCGGAACGGACGATTCCCTGATCATATACGTATTTCGCAACACAGCGGATTCCATTCCCACACATCTGGGCCTCACTCCCATCGGCATTGAACATCTGCATACGAGCATCTGCAATCTCTGAGGGACGGATCAGAATCAACCCATCTCCACCAACTCCAAACCGCCGGTCAGATACCTGGCGGGCCAGTGAAACCGTGTCCGTCGGAAGAGGCTCCTGAAAACAATCGACATAAACATAGTCATTGCCGATGCCGTGCATCTTGGTGAATCGCATTATTTTCGCCAGCTCTACTCGTTGTTGAACCACCGAGTTCTTGGATTGCGATCGCACAAACCCAGCCACCGAGGGCATTCTCATCACAGGGCGAACATCGGTCGAGCAGGGAATTGTAGCGACAAGTCAGCAAACGATGCCAGACACAACCCTGTATCGAAATAGCCCAAACGAGTTGCTGAAAACACTCCGCACCGCCCCTCATCGCGCGCACCAGTTGCTTTTCCGCGCCCGTTCCACCTGAGAAGTGCAGCCAGGACGCCTGACCACCATTTGCGTAGAAATTACTCAACGCCGCCGCATCGTACGAAAAGGGCGCGTTAAGAAATTGCCATCTGACTGCCTGGCACGGGCCGCTTCTGGAAAGAGTTGCTGAAGTGTCTCATCAATTTCTGGAAAGCCCTTCGCTCGGACATTCGGTTCCTCCAACGTTCCCCCTACTTCAATTTCCAGAATGTTTCGGCTCGCTTCATCCAGCAAGGAGGTAATCAACGGGAGTTGAATTTGGCTACGGCCAACGCGTGTATAAAACCGCAGATTCAATTCACGGTCCAGATTCATCCAGCTATTACGACCATGCAGGCTGATCGCATCACCTTTGAAATCGATCGTGTCAAAATAGATCGACTCGCCTCGCACACGAAAATCTATATCCGCAGTTGTAAATGCCGTCGTATCTGGTGGCTTGATGGTCAACAGCTTCAATAGCCGTACCATGACAGGCAACTCATAGATATCTGCGTTACGCAACCGGACCTGGCCAGACCCTTGCAGGGCATAGAGACCTTTATTGCTGCCACTCAGCTGCAACATCGCGTAGACACGTCCCGAAAGATCATGCTCGCCAGACAGGCGTTCCTTGGAGAACCTGGCCAAGTCCGAATTCGCCAAGGACATCTTGATACCAAAGTTGACTTCATCGCGCAGCCACACTTCAGAATCAATAAGCAGTTTTCCGCCAAACACCGAAGCGCTCATTTCACGTGGCTCCGGCTTTCTTCCGCGCTCTGCCCACGTCCCCAGAAGTAGTCGGTTATCGTCAATCCAAAACGGCCCTTTGAGTCCTGTGATTTGTGCGTCCTGGTAAATCAAGGAATCAATATCCAATTCACCGCTGCACTGAACTCCATCCTTGTCGTGCCGACCCGTTAGGCGAACACTCCCGTGAATGTGATTTAGCTGCACCCCACAATTAAGATTCGCATCATAAGTGTGCATTACCACATCCCAATTGGATTCTGGGACAACTCCCGTGACTCCTGTCATCCGCAAAGCACCGTGCAGATTTACAGTGCCGTCAAACGCCATTTTTGTGATCGCTGTAGCCAATTTCTCCGGCACCGCGGTTATCAAATCCGAGTTCGGAACAACGCGATCCGCATCCAACTGCTTGAAATCGACCAACCACTGACCGCGCGGCCCAAATCGGCACTCGCCTGTCGCCAGGATTTCTGTTTCATTGTGGCGTGCCCGCACTTCCTGCACGATGAGTTTACCGTCACGATAATGAACCGCACCACGCAGATCGTTCAGTGCCAAGGGAAACCAGACGGGGCGAATCCGAATACTGCGGCCGTCTAGATTACGATCGGCGGGCCACTTTTGTGCGCGCACATCCACCGACACACGCGGATTATCGGAATCAAAACGAATTCCCACATCCAACTGATCCACGGACCCCGTCAGGCGTAATTTGGACCACACCTCTTGTTCTTGGGGCCGCAGTGCAGACTGCAACTCTTCATCAAGTGGTACGTCATTGGCCGACAGGTCCAACGATAAGCGGCCACCTGGCCGCTTATCATGCGCAACCCACTGGCCCTGACCCGCCAGGTACGCATTACCATGTCGCCCTTGAAGCTCACTTAAGGTCCAGTCGCGATCGTTCAATTCCAGAACGCCACTCACATTTGTAATGGGGTAGGGAAACTTCGAATATTTGATAGTGCCCTCTTGAACCACCAGTACTGCAGTACGCAAGTACTTTTCAGCAGCGTCCTTTCGACTCACTCGCAATTGCTTGAGCCAGATACCGCCTTGTGCGTTTAGCGACAGGACAATGGCTCTGGACTTGGGCTCCAACGCCATGACCAGGTTGTCGTCAAGTGGGATGGGGCCATCAGCATGGACCGTACACCAGCCTGTGGACATGATCCCGGGGTTTACGAATTCAAATGCAATCGTGAGTGGCTGGCCGTTGGCCAATGCGCGAAGTCCCCGCGTCTGGATAACGCCATTCTCATAACGCACGATCCCGCGGCAGCCCGTTAACCGATAAGGAAATTTATGGTAGGAGAAAGATGCGTCGACACATTCGACAACCGCGGTGGTGTGCAACTCCTCGCCTTGCATCTGGAGGTGAAGGTCAATATTGACCATACCTTCCGGGGAAAACTTTGGAACGAGCGACCTAAACTGCTCCGGAAGTGCTTCAAGCAACTCCCGGTCGACTGTCAAATCCCGCAGTCTCAGCCGTCCACTACGAGCGGCCTGCGAATTCCAACCTTGCTGATTTCCGGCGACAAAAATCGTCGTTGCACCGTTGCGGGCGGAAAGTTGGTGAAGTTCAAAGTGTCCGTTGTCGCCGGAAAACTCTGCACGTATCTCGGTAAACGGAGTCGACCACCGGGGATCCTGCAGCTGGCCGTCGACAACGTTACCCGAGACCGAAAATTGAATATCTCCCCCCGGCTCACGGGGACTGCCAACCTTGAATTCCAATGTTCCGTTTGCCTGGAGACCAGTAAGTGGCGCAATCACCTGGCGAATATCTGCGGGCAACCGCTGCGTTAATCGCGACGAAAAGTCAAAATCGGCTACCCGACCTCCTAGATTCCAACTGGTCCCATCGCGGTGGATCTTTCCGGCAATCACGATTTGCGACGCAAAATCAGCCGACATAGAACCCTGCAACGTCAACTCGGGCATATCTCCAGTAGGAATCACATCGAAGTTCAAATCCTGAATGAGTAGTGGCTGATCGGTGCCGTACACGCGCAACGATGCATCTTCAATCCGAATGGCTGGCAAAGAGCTCTCTGTGGAAGGTAAAGAACGCAGCTTTTCTAGAATCGTTTTACTTTCGTCGGGGCGACAGTGGAGCACGAGATGCCGCACCACAACACGTTTAATTGAAGGCACGATAGAACGTGTCAGTAATTGTGAAATCTCGACATCGCATTCGACGATCAATTCATCAATCTCCGCCAGAGGCTCACCCTCTGTAGATGCAATCGCCAATCCTCGGATCTCAATTCCACGCCCCCCAAGTCGTCGCGCATTCGCAATAACAACCTGAAAATCCTCTAAATGCCGCGATAACTGTTGCGACAACCGGAGCTGGATTTCCTGATCGATCCGGCGCAAAGAGAAGACTGCTGCACCGCCCCCCAATCCAGCCACCAAAATTACGACAAGCAACAGCCAAGAACCTCTGCGGCGCAAGCGTGCAGAGGCATCGCCAAAAGACTGCGATGTATTACGGGCATCCATTCCCGAACCTTCAAATCATCATGATTACCGCTTGAGCCGAATCTGAGCCAGTGTCGATCCGGTTAGCTGCCTATCCATTAATCCAGCAGTTACGGCTGCGGCCAAAACGATGAGCACTAACATCGCCGGCTGCCTGTAGCGAATCGAACTGACAAAAATCACGTGCAAACCTGTCAAATAAAACGCCGGAAGTAGGCAGATAATCGTCGGATGATCCAGCCGAGCAAACTTCCATGCGCCGACACAACTCAAGATTAACAGCGGTAGATAGGCGAGAGTCATCAGTCGGTAGATCCACACGCTACCAATCTCAGCTGAATTTGGCCAGATGTTCCACATACGAAGCAATTTGACTCCGGCCAACGAAGCAGCACGCCCCGGTTCTTGCCAGACCCATTTCCAGACCAATTCTCGGTAATGCTGATCTAAACGGACCTCGAATAGCCCTTGTTCCACAGCAGGCTGTGCCTTCAAATCCCAGTAGATTGTGCGTGTAAAAGACATATCACTGGCACCGGTCGCCTCAGGGTTGAGCCCATCGTACAAGCTAGCACCGACTTGTAGCGTCGTGAGCACTGTCGTCCCCGTTACGCGGTAATTTCTAATCCACCAAGGCGTCATTGCGAGGCAGAGACTCGCTAGCATCGAACCAGCAATCACGATGTGACGCCGGCGTTCCCTCTGTACCAAGATGAACAGCAGTAAACAAAATGGAGTAAACAACAACCAACTTGGTCGCATCAAGGTCGCCAGGCCCGCCATGCCTCCCGCCAAACCGCTCCAAGTAATCTGGCGCGATAAAGACGAAGCCTTCCAGGCTAAGACCCAGAAAACCAGTTGCCCCATCATCAATGGGCAAAACGGGGCTTCACTGAGAACCAGAATGCTCAGCCCGATTCCCCCCGGATAAAAAGTGGCAAGCCACCCTGTCAGCAAAGCCACCCGGTGATTGAACAACAACCGGGCCAGTAACATGGTTACAGCTACGGTCAACGTACCGAGTAAAGCTCCTACCAGGCGTGCCCAGACTACTGGCGGATCAGTGCGCCAGGAAAACAAGATCGACAGGATTGCCGGATAGCCAGGAGTCCGAAAGACGCGGGATTCGCTACTGCCATACTGATAGGGCTCCCCGTTCGCAATGGTGCGTGCAAGTTCCCAATAAGTGGCGCTATCAGGCAAAGCAAACGTACTGGAATCCGTCAGGCGTGACTGCCAGGTAACAGCCGCAACCGATCGGATCGCAAATGCCAACAGTAGCACGAAGAGCACCCAGATCCAGGTTGTCCCGCGCCAATGCATCTCTACTCCGTCCTTCAAACATGACTCCGCGGCCGTTGCTTGAGCACGCGCCACAACGTGGGCTGCCGTTCAGTTCGATTCGTCGCTAAGCTGGCAACGTTCTTCAACTTCAAATCAAAATCAAGGATCGGACAACCCCGAAAAAACAACTTGACATCCATGCGTTTCTATCCGGATTCTCAGCATTCCACATGCACACCGGGCGTTGTCGCAACCATATTGTGGGCAATAATAAAGTAGCCTTTGTCCTCATCCAACCCAACTTCTCGCGCAGCCCGCCGCGTCTCCCCATTACCTTGGTCAATCGTGGACTGAAAGTATTGCATGTCGCTCAGTAAACAAGCGGAAATTGTCGCTAGACTGCTGCAGAAAACAAACACACGCGTGGTATTCGCGGAAAGCTGCACAGCCGGCCTTGCTTCCGCTACCCTGGCCACACAGCCAGGCATTTCAGAATTCCACTGCGGCGGTGTAAACGTCTACCGAAATGCGACCAAAGCCGCTTACTTGGGTATCTCTCCGGAAATGCTCCAGCAATTTGGAGCCGTGAGTCCGCAAGTCGCAGAAGCAATGGCACTCTCTGTGCTCGAGAAAACTCCCGAGGCAAACGTTGCTGGAGCGGTCACGGGATTCCTCGGACCTGGTGACGACACCTCGCAAGATGGCCAGTATTTTCTCGCATTCGCTCAACATCCTAACGAGCAACAAGAACATGACTCAGTACGAGTCAAGACGCAGGCTTGCCAATGCCAGTTGGAAGGCCGTATCCAGCGCCAACAAGAAGTGGCTAAACAATTACTAGTTACTTTGGAAACTACACTATCAAGGCCCTGGGATGAGGTTTGACGCAACACGTCTACAAAGCCTGTACGACAGGTCAACGTCAGCGCTTGAGCTAACAGAAACGAAAGCGTGCACGCCACCTCCAGCAGTGGTCTTTCCGGGTTCGTTTAACCCTTTTCACCAGGGCCATCAGCAGATGCTCGCAGTCGCACGCGAAGTCTTGCAGCGGCCAGTCGATCTTGAGATCTCAATCGAAAATGTCGACAAGCCTACCCTTGATGCTGCAGAAATCGCAGACCGCGTAAGTCATTTGCCAGCGGAGCAAAGAGTCTGGGTTACACGTGCCGCCACCTTTGCCGAAAAATCACGCCTGTTTCCCGACTGCACCTTTGTCGTCGGAGTCGACACAATCCAACGACTGGTAGCCGTGAAGTACTACCACGACAGTTCCGCGGCCAGTGCTGCAATCGAAGAAATTCACGCCCGCAACTGCCGATTTCTAGTATTTGGCCGGCTTGTCCATTCGCGTTTCCTGGGATGCCATGACGTGGCGATACCGCCCCGTTTGAGCGAGATCTGTCAGTCAGTACCAAGCCACAAATTTCGTGCAGACATCTCTTCGACGGAGATACGGCAAGCGCGCAAGACACCCTGAGAGGAAGTGCAGCACGCTCCGGCGCCCATCTCGGGATACGGCGCCAGCCTATTCCCAAATTACTATTGATAATACCACCCCTTCAAGGGAAGGCTGGTCAAATCATCACGCCTCAATCGAAACGTCATCCGCGAGGCAAGGCAACTGGCCTTGTTCTGTTTGCTTGTCTCTCGCCCATGTCACCGATATCTAGACAGAATTGTCTGGCAGGTTAAGATGCGGCAACAAGAATTGAAACAGGCATCACGAACCCGTATCGCGAGATCAAGCTGAACGCGACTCCACCAGTTGATCGTCCAGGCCGGCACACAACCATTACTACCAAACAGGCCACAGGGTGGGCCCTCACGGGAACCGCGTTGCTCATACTATTAGCAGTAACGCACTTTCTGGTCGATTCGGCCGCTTTGATTTTAGCTCCCCTCTGGCCACTACTGGACAATCAAATTCAACTTTCCAACGGAGGCATCTTATGGATGGTAGCCCTCTGGTCGATCGCGACGTCGTTTGGCCAATTTGGAATTGCCTGCGTTGCTGACCGTTTTTCTTGCCGCTGGATGACCTGGGCAGGTCCGGCGGTCGCCGTAGCCTGCATGAGCTGCCTTGGCTGGGCCACTTCAACATGGACGCTGGCCGGTTTGCTTTGCTTTGCTGGACTGGGAGTCGCAGCTTTTCATCCGGAAGCCGCCGCCAACGCGGGAAACTGCCTTCCCGAACGCCGCAGTCAGGCAATGGCAGTCTTTGCATTGGGTGGTTATCTCGGTCAGTTCTTTGGCCCCATCTACAGCGGTTGGATCACCGAACAGTATCATCTGCAAAGCCTTGTCTGGAGTATGGCGCCCGGTTTCGCCTGGCTTGTTTTCTTGTGCGTTATGCTGCACACCCGGACCCCAATATGCCAAGGCACCATTACACAACCAAACACATCACGGCTGGAAACCAGAGTCTCGACCGTACGATTACTTACCGAAACCCGCGGCCCAGTTAGCTTGCTGATCCTGATTGGTACGCTACGTGTTGTAGCGGCCTCCGGCGTACCGCTTTCACTGGCCTTCCTGCTGGACCCAAAAGGCCAGAATCCAACACAAGCATCTTTCCCTATCTCGGCGATGTATTTCGGAATCGGCGCGGGTGGCGCGAGCACCTTTTTTCTGAAACCAATGCAAGAAAGACGAATCATGTGGAGCCTGCCAATTTGTGCAGCTCCATTCCTCACTTTGATTCCATTCGCCAGGGATTACTGGATGCCCCTGACTGTCGGCCTCAGCGGATTCTGCCTGGGAGTGACTTTGCCGATCCTCATCAGTTACGGCCAACGGTTGATCCCCAAAGGACAGCGGGTCGCCAGTTCCTTGACCATGGGAGTAACCTGGGGCGCCGGCGGCTTATTGGTCCCTCTGGTCGTCCACTTCTTGAAAGACCGCAACCTGGAAACCATGGCATTTGTGCTGTATGGGATTTGCGCGGTGCTTTCAGGTCTGCTCTGCCATGGCCTCCCTAAACTCGTGCATGATGGCACTACGGGCGACTGATTCTCGATTCCCCGTTGCTCCGTGCAAGTTCCCACAAGAAGCCGCCCCTTTGTACTCGACTTGCAAACGACGGAGCGACTAAAATAAAACACTGAAAAACTCATACCAGCCCATCTGCTGTCGAGAGGTGCCCCCCCGATGCTCAGGCTGCCACACGCTCAATCCACACCAGGCGAATTCGCCGAATTCTGTGACGGCATTCCACGACGCGGATTCCTCGGCGCAGGAACATTGACTTTTGGTGGCTTGACTCTCGCCCAAATACTACGACTGCGATCCGTCGCTGCTGCCTCGGAAACACCCCCACCTTCTCGGCAAGACACGTCGGTTATTTTTGTAGAACTGGCAGGTGGCCCAACCCAGTTTGAAACCTATGACCCCAAACCGAGCGCACCTCGGGAATACCGTGGCGAATTTGGGAGCACACCCACCAATCTGGCGGGAACCCATTTCTCTGAGTTGATGCCAAAACAATCACGCATGCTCGACAAGATCGCGATCGTGCGCTCTATCCAGCACGGACATAACAGCCACGACCCGTCCAGCCATTTGTCACAAACCGGATACTACAAATCTGGGCCCAAAGGCGGCCCTAATCAACTCCCTTGCTTTGGTTCTATCATCGCCAAACTAAGAGGACCTAACCACACTGCGTTGCCCGCCTACGTCGCTATCCCTCGTATCATGCGCAACGGGCAGTCGGCGTTTCTGGGGCAGGCATACAACCCCTTTGAAACCGTCAGTGACCCCAACGACCCCAAGTTCCATGTCCGCAACTTGACGCTGGCAAGTGAATTGGACATAAGTCGACTGGAAAACCGGCGATCCTTGCTTTCAGCGCTCGATGCCCGTCAGCAGCTTCAAGACCTACGGGAATCCGCATCGGCTGTCGACAACTTTTCACGTCAGGCTTTTGATCTCGTGCACGGCTCTCGTGCAAAAAAAGCTTTTGATCTTTCCCAGGAATCCACTGCTCTGCGCGATCGTTACGGTAGAAACACCGTTGGACAGAGCATGCTCCTGGCGCGTCGACTGGTCGAGTCCGGCGTCACGTGCGTGACCGTACGATGCACTGGATGGGATGACCATAACAATATTGCACCCAATCTCCGTAAACGAGCTCCCGTTTACGACCAGGCAATCGCAACGTTGATTGAAGAGATCTTTGACCGTGGGCTTCAGGAAAAAGTGCTGGTCATCGCCATGGGTGAATTCGGCCGCACTCCAAGAATTAACAAGAATGCGGGGCGTGATCACTGGGGCGCCTTGATGAGCGTCCTGCTCGCCGGCGGTGGCTTGAAGACCGGAATTGTTGGAGGGTCCAACAGTAAGGGTGAAGTTCCAGTAGAGTCTCAATATCGGCCAGAGAATGTACTGGCCATGGTGTACCGCCATTTGGGAATCAACCCTGAAACCACATTTGACGACTTGTCCGGCAGGCCACGGTATGTTCTGGAACAACGAGCGTTGATTCAGGAACTGCTCTAAGCTGTGGCAAAACTATCCCAACTGGCATCCAACTAACGGCTGGGCGCAATTCTTCGTAACCGATCAGCGCACACCCGAACACGCTGAGGGTTGTCAGTTCCGGTCGACATCACATGAGCCACGCTGGCAGCTCTCCCGATCGCGGGAGCTCGATGACCTTCGCGCGATGAATGGCTTCGTGAGCAAGGATTTCCGCGATTGCAGCCTCGGGAGGAATTTTCTCTAGGTTAAGGACTCCGATCGCAGCACCCCCCGGTTTATTTTCAGCACGGCCAACAGACATCTGCGCAATATTCAGATCATACGCACCGCAGATGGTACCAACAGCACCGATAACGCCCGGAACGTCGGTGTGCGAAAAGAGCAGTAGTACGCCATCAAGGTACGCTTCCAGTCGATACTCACCCAAACTTATCAAACGAGGCATTTCGTTGCCGAACAAAGTGCCAGCGAGCCGGAATATCCCCGTCGTTGTAGTTACCTCAACCGCAATCGATGAGCTAAACGCCCCCATCTCATGAACGGATTGCTCGCTAAGCTCAAGTCCCCGTTCCCGGAAAAGAACCTCGGCATTGACCAAGTTTACTTCTTCATCCAACGCACGCTGTAAAAGGCCAGCACAAAATGATGCGGTGAGCAAACGAGTCTCTTTCTGAGTCACTTCGCCACGGTAACAAAGGGTACAGGATTGCGCGCCACCCTCGTACCATTGAGACATTAATTGACCCAACCGATGCGACACATCCAAATAACCTCTCAATGAGTCAAGCACGCCGGGATCAATGACCGCGGTATTGACTGCATGCCGCACCTCTCCCGTAGCCAGATACTTGACCAACAAATTTACCGCATCCACAGCAACACGAGTTTGTGCTTCTTCCGTACTGGCGCCGAGGTGCGGGGTACAGAGCACACCGGGTCTCCCAAACAAGGGGCTTTGTTCGCATGGCTCGGTTTCAAATACATCCAACGCGACACCGGCAATCTGCCCACTCTCTAATCCCGCCAGCAGCGCCGACTCATCGTAGATCCCTCCGCGCGCGCAATTAATTAGTCGCACACCTGTGCGCAACAGTGCCAACTCCTGATGGCCGATAAGATGGCGTGTGTCTTCAGTTAGTGGTGTATGCACTGTCAAGTAATCAACCATGGGAAGCATGTCGACGACTTGCTCCACAATGTCAATGCCTAACTTAGCCGCCTGTTTGGCGGCAACAAATGGATCGTACCCGACAACTTGCATCTGAAAGGCCTGCGCCCTACGTGCCACCTCCTGGCCAATCTTACCCAGGCCGACAATCCCCAATCTCTTGTCTGCCAATTGAGAACCCATATAGTCTTTTCGATTCCAACTCCCCTCAATGAGACTCTGGTATGCCGGCGCTACCTGACGCGACAAGGACAGCATCAAAGCAAAAGTGTGTTCCGCGGTGCTCAGCGTGTTTCCAGTTGGCGTATTCATGACCACGATGCCCAGCCGTGTGGCCATCGCTTTATCAATATTGTCCGTGCCAACTCCTGCGCGCACGATCGCTCTCAGTCGCTTGTTATTTGCTAACACTTCGGCCGTCAGCTGCACGCCACTACGACAGATTGCACCATCAAAATGCGTCAGCGCGTCTCGCAAGGCATTTCCTGCCAGGCCCGTTTGCACTTCATAGTCGATCTGGTCCGCACCATCGAGCAGAATCAAACCTTGCGGCGCAATAGAGTCAAGAACAATCACACGGGGCATGGACTCACGCTACCTTTTCCTGTTGGTGCAAGGCGTCAAGAAAGCAATGCCGCTCACTGGGGAAAGCGGCCACGGAGCAACCACGGTATCGCATGCAACCCGCATCGACTAGGTGTTGTGCAACTGGATTATCTCAGCAACGCAAATCGTCTCTCATTCACCACCGGTCGCAACCAATGATAAACACCGGGGAATTGCGGTCTGCCTACCTGGTCGAGAAGGGCTTGCGGACGAACAAACTGGCTAAATGCCGCGATTGGACCCAGACTAGAAGATACGCGTCCAACGAACTAAAGACGTTTTCTACTACTGAACGCATCACCATTCAAATCGTAGATCGACCAGGTATTACCATCTGGTCCCTGTTCTGGTTGTAGCGTTAGCACGCCCTCGACGTAGATCATTTCCGTGGTGAAGTCGACTCGAACACCCTTCTTGACAAAAACCCGTATCAGGTGATCTGCCTGGCCACCCGGGCCATATTTACACCGATTGTTCTTCAACAAGATGAACTCGGTCAGGTTACTCGGCTGTGACACACCGCCGTGCATAAATCCACCGATGCGCACCCGCTTCCCATCCAATGCTTCAGTTCTAGGATTGTTTTGCAGAAAAAAAGGGCGATACACCACGTCAGCCTGCATGCCAATATCAAGCGCATCCCAACCGATCAGGGAATCACCACCTGCGACTTCTTGGAGCGGCTTGTCGCCGACGGCAGGTGGTCGATCAGCAGAGGCTTCACTCGGCTCCGATGCACTATTAATCGCCGCCGCGTCGTCGACCTGCGTTGTGGACGAAATCTCCGGGTCGGCCGGACCGGGAGTGCAGCTGACGCAGCAGACGACAACCATTGCACACATTATTAACCGCGGTTTGATGGTCATCTCACCTGATCCACCCTTAGTTCAAACAAACCACCAACTAACCGCCCAGCGACTTGTTTTTGCTGATTGCGGGTAAGAACATTCACATTAATTACAAAGTCACCCGCTAGTTTGAGCTTTTGGGTACTGTATTTCAAGTTCGTCTTGCCTTTCGTTGTACCTGTCAGGGTGACTTCCATCATATCGAATAAATCAGGCTGCCCCCCAAAGCAACATGTTTTCATATCGGGAACCAAAACAAACTGTTGAACCTTCCCCTGGTCTTTCACACCAGGGTGCATGTAGCCCTTGATGAAGACTTTTTTCCCGTTCAGATCGGCCGCGACGCCCGAAACCAGTTCCATTGAACGTCGTCGCGGACGCAAATCATAGAAAGAAATTCGTTGATATCCCTCGGGTACTTCCGTCAAGTAGATCCAAGTATGTCGCCCCGCCGCGCCTGTGAACATGGCCAGGCTTAAAACAATTCCAACCCAAGCGGGGCGCCGACCAGTTAGTTCATTCGGGTAGCGCTTCAATGCCCTTAACGAGATCACTCCAAAGAGCAAACCGCAGAGCGCAAATACCATAAGTGGGATGGCCAGCACGCCACCCGCTCCCAGGATCGCAAATGATACAGACACAATCGCCGATTTGCTGAGAGCACGGTAGGCGGCAAAATCGCTCGCATCTGCAGAAACTGGTGAATCCGAAATAGTCATACTACTTACGATGCCCTTCGCGACGAACTCTCACAATTTAGCACACCAACACCTCGGGCCTGGGCTGCGAATAGGAAGTAGAAAGAGGTTTCGTCCCACTGTCGCCAGACTCACCGCGCTTTCAAGGTGAGCCACAGCCAGCCTCAATCAACCCTTACACCAGCCAGCCGGTCCCGAATCTGGATCTAATACGCAATCCGAACGCAGACAGTTCATCGCTGTGGCTACCACGGACGATGAGAAACTAGTGACCGCGGTGCTCAGGAGACCGCAAACGACGGCTCACGACGTTTTCGGATCCTTCTTATCCACACCAAAGGGAAAGAACGTGCGCGCTCGCTTGACCGCTGCAGGATCCACCTTTTCAAGCTCTTTGATGTGTTCTTTCGACTGGGGCAACGGGCATGCTCTCAAATAGTTAATGACGGGGACACGAACCCAGCTCGACTTTTCGTCGGCATCCTTGAACAGAGAAACTAGCCTCCCCATTTGCGACCAGTCCTCCCATTTAGCCAAATCGGGAATAACAAGATCTGCTAGCTGAGGGCGGTCGAGCATATAACGTAATCCAACGAGCAACCTTTTACGCGGAATCAATTTGCTTTGAGTCCCATGAAAACGAATTGCCATAATCGCCGCGTATGTGTCGGCATATTCAGCTTTCTTGTTCTTTAAGAACAGCTCTTCAATAAGCGGCATTCCTTTGGCACCCCGTAATGTCAGGTAGCAGGCAATCATCGCATCCAAGCCCGCTTTCTTACGACGGTCGTTCGACTTCAAGAACTGCTCCAAAAGGGGCAGATCCTGCGACGTTCCACACACTCCCAACATCGTCAAATACAATCGTCGCCGACTGGCAGGAACGTTTTCGTCCTTGATCCACTGAATGAGTTGTTCATGATCCATTTCCGACTTGAGAGCGATCACCCAATCGTAAGGAGCCTTGGCGAATTCGTCGTAGGCGTCGCGTGCCAGCATTTCATCTTGGTCTTCCAAATGCGCTTGAAAGAAACGTAGGCGGTCCGCTCCCTCAGTCGGAACGGCACGAAGACGCGCCAGGTATTTTTCCCCGCGACCTGTTAACGCAAGTGGAGTAGTCCACATGATCTTCGGCGGATCCACTCCCATGATCAAGAAGGATTGCCCCGGCTTGGCCTTACCGAAATACAAAGTCGAAATCCGTTTCAAATCGCCAACCAGCGACTTTCCCTTGAGAACCTTGGTAATCTCAAATACGGCTTTTGGGACCTCCTCGCCTGACAATTTCCCAGGCTTGGCGTCCTTCTTGGCCGCCGGCGGACCACTTACCAGACGCGTCAAGGCCACCACGTGCATTGACGCAAATTCTTCTGTGAACGTCTGAGACTGAGCAGCACAAAAGGGGCAAGCTGATGCTTGGCGTGCAACCGCGTCAAACACCGGAACTAGCAGCACAATCGAGAGGACAACGCGTCGCACCATGACCTACTCTCTTTTGAATGAAAAATTGAATCGAACTGATTAGGCAATCGGCTGAAATAGAAAACTCTTAAAAGCGTATTAAAGCGATCGCGGATTGCTGGCAATTGGGCAACGTCGACAGGGCCACACTCCTGGCAAGCAGTGGCCGGCCCCAACCGGCAACAACCCCCGTAACCAGCAAGGCTCTATTTACTCATATTCGAGAAGCAAACGCAACTTTAGAATCGCCGGAGAAAACCACTGCATTCCTCATCAGCAACACAATAATCGTGCCGCCACCACCCGGAGATGGAATTCCACGACACCCTTATTTACCCAGTGACGCAGCAACATCGGTTCGATAGGCCACTGCTGCAGGCGCAAATCCCACCAACACCGCCAACCCGATCAACCCCGGCACAATCAACAATTCCGGAGAAATCATCAGTCCAAAGTGGTCCTGGGAACCCAGTAATGTTCCCAAATCAATCGTCGCCGGGGCAATGTCAAAGAAACCAATGGAAACACCCGTGTAGGATTCAATTAAAGGTGACATCAAGGCGGACAAGCCATGCGCCGCAACCCACCCACTTACTCCACCCAACAAAGCGAGCATGACTGATTCCAGCAAAATCACAGCCATCACGGTTTCTCGCCCGGCGCCCAGAGCACGCATTACCGCAATCTCATGCCGCCGCTCACTCATTGAGTTGTAAATACTCACCATGATGCTGACCCCAGACACCACACAAATCATCACAGTCAATCCCAACAAAACTACCTGCAGTGGACGCACCAGTACATTAAACAAGCGAAACACCTCTTCGACAGGCAAAACCGCTTGCGCCACATTCCCCTCGTCGATCAGGTTCTCCATAAAGATCGCATGGCTGGCTTGTCTCGTGTTCAACAGCACTGCGGTTACCTCGCGCTGTTCCACAGGCAAGGGGGTTAGAACCTCGTCAGCTTCTATTGAAACCTGAGGCGAAGACGCCCCTCCCTCATCTTCGCCAACTTCGACCGGCTTGGCATGGTCTTCCATCAGGAAAAAACCTTCCATGTTGATAAACACAGCACGGTCCTGTGGCGTTCCCGTTGGGCTGAGAATACCAACGATCGTAAATTCTCGGGCATGCGTCTCACCTTCTTGTGCTCCGTGGGAAGGTGCTACTCGCTGCCCCAGCTTCAATCCCAATTCACGGGCAACCACTGCACCAACAACGGCTTCAAAATACGAATTTTCTCGGCTCCAACTCTTGAAGTTCCTACCTTGTTGAAATTCGTAAACCTGATCTCTGTTGTCCCCATAGCGCAGTTCACCAAACATCTCGGGAACCGTCCCGATCACTCGAAATTGGTCGAGGTAATCTCCAAGGCACAAAGGGATAGCAAGATCGATGAAAGCGCCATAACGAGTCTCTCGCCCAACTTCAAGAGCCGACACGCGAGGCCTGCCGGGTCGCTGCACAAAGAATGCGCTGTAGTCCCATTGTTTCGCCGTCGCTTCTTCGATCGCATCTGCAACGACACACTCCGCGAGGGTGGCAATTCCCCCAACCCCTTGCCCTGCAAGAGCACCCGTGACCCGGGCATCCCAGTTCATATCGAAAGCCTGGCGCTGCAATGAATTCTGGTATTGTTGGTCGCGCTTTGCAGCCGGAAAAAACTCCAGAAAATAGTCGTAGGGAATATTCTCGATCGGGTCGCTCAAGTAATACACCGAATTCAACGTCAATTGCAAACTGCCGCCCTTGGCACCAACGATCATGTTGTAACCAAAGCTTGAGTTCCGCCGAAAAGATTCGGACAGCAGGCCATAGATGGCCAGAACTGTCACCACCAAGGTCACACCCAAGGCCATCGATGCAGCCGTCAACAACGAGGCCAATCCCCGCTGCCGAATACTACGCCAAGCAATTGCCCAAAGACTCATCAGAACACCCAGCCCCCTACAAACTCAAACCGGACCGCACGCGACACGACACCACGACGAACTCGGTCTGACTGAACCTTTAAAGAACCTCTCATTCCGGGCTGCCATGTAGCATCACCGGTTTGCCATGCCCGCTAGCAACAAGCCGTACGATTGCGCCCACTTTCGCATGGACTCCTGTCAAGACTCCTTCCACTTCTTCATGTTCCCACTTCTTCATATTCACCCATCATCAACCTGTACATTTTCTCCCTGTCCGGTTCCAATACGATTGATCTCTTCAAGATGATCGATCCGATCAAACTGGCGGGCAACTTCAACGCCATGCGTGACCATCAGCACTGCGATCTTTTCCTCCTGGCACGTGTCACGTATGAGATCGATCATGTTCTGCTGATTGGCGGGGTCCACATTCGCGGTCGGTTCATCGGCTAACAACAAACGCGGGCGGTTTGCCAGGGCGCGCGCCACAGCGACGCGCTGCTGCTCACCAACCGACATAGACTGCGGTTTGTGCTTGATGCGATGCCCCAACCCAACGCGTTCCAGCAGGTGCTGCGCCCGTTCGTGATCCCGTTTGCGGCGGGCAAACGTCATTCCCAGCAATACGTTTTCCAGTGCCGAAAACCCCGGCAGCAAATTAAACGTCTGAAATACGTAACCCAAATTGGCAGCGCGCAATCGATCCCTACCGGCCTCGGAAAGTGCGCATAAATCCAAACCGTCTAAGACTACTTTACCACTGTCGACTGTCCGAATCCCGGAAATGACATGAAGCAAAGTCGTCTTGCCACAGCCACTACGGCCCAACAAGACCATCTGCTCTCCCTCTTGCATTTCAAACAAGGGAATATCCAGGATCTCAAGGGTCTCTCCGTTGGGCTGGCGGAAGGACTTCCTGACGTTTTCAAGTCGCAGCATCGTAACCGGCAGAAACCGAGAGTGGTGGGCAATCGTGTTGAACGATTGTTGACCAAACATTCGATCCGCGTCAAGCACTATTCGACCGATCTACCGGCAGCCAGATAGAACATCCAAAGGGGACGGGCATTGCAGTCTTTGGTGCGTTCCCGAGCCCTCGCACAGCAGCCGCATTACCGCTTGTAGCACGGGTCAGATCCATCGCTGCCAGTTGTAGATTGACAGCCGAAAACAAAAGTTATCGCCGGTGCATGGCGCGACGCAGGTCCCGTGCGACGTCAGCCTTCTTCATTTCTTCACGCTTGTCGTGTAATTTCTTGCCGCGACACAAACCCAAGAGAACTTTCGCGACCCCACGCTCATTGAAATAGAGTTTCAGAGGCACAAGCGTAAGCCCTTTCTCATGGGCCTGACCCGCGAACTTACGGATTTCACGCTGATGCAAGAGCAGCTTGCGAGGTCGTTTCGAGTCGTGGTTCCAAATGGTTGCCTGCCGGTACTCGGGAATGTCGCAACCCAACAACCACACCTCGCCATCACGCACGCGAGCATATGATTCATCAAGCGAGAGTCGACCATCTCGCATACTCTTAACTTCGCTGCCCAGAAGCACAATTCCACATTCAAGTGTCTCCAGCACTGCAAACCGGTGCCGAGCCTTCCGATTCTCAGAAATCGTATGCAAGTTTTTGGGCTTGGCCTTATCGGCCTTGCCGCTCGCCGGCTTGTTTTTCTTGGCCATCCGCAGGTTGTTTCTCGGTTGGCGGGGAAGACGTCTCCTGAACGTCCTCGGCCCGTTTCTCTACCCCTTTTGTAGTGGCATCTGCGCCCGCGCCTTCCGCTGGGGATGCGCCGTCCACTGGGACACTTGCGTCTGCACCTGGTGCACTCTGCTCGGCATCCGCTTCATCAGCCACCTCCAGTTCCTTCAGACCCTCCGCTCGGCGAAACGCATTAGCCATTTCCATCAAGGGAAAATCTGTGGGAAAAGGAAGGTCAAGTTGATTCAACAGTCGTTCGTACGACAGGGTTGAATGGTAAATATCTTCGGATGTCACGTCGCCCATAAGGTTGGGATACTGCTTGTAGATGTCACCCCAAATGACAAAAGCTTCCTCAAAAGCAGTTCGAGCGTCTTCCAACTTGGTCGCATCGAGCAAGTCCTCACCTTCATGCACCAAACGTCGAGCCCGTAATGTGGTCGCTAATTGCTCTACGACACAACGCGTTCTCCAGTACTCGTAATTAACAATCGAGCGGTAACGTTCAATGCGATCTGCCTGCAACTCAAGATCACTCGCTTGTTGCGCTATGGCTCGAGCTTTGACGCGATGGGCCTTCGGGAATCCTGAGTGAGCCACCATTTCCTGAGGCAATACAATGAGCAACTTCTTCGACATCTCGACGTTTCCCCAGTCCATCATCGTTCGCTCTTTATCTGGCTTCGACAACGCAGACTGCATTTCTTCGGGAAGCTTGGAACGCTTGGCCTTCAAGATTTCTTCCCGCAAGCCTGGCTTGTATTGTTCCAAATCGGAAACAATTTCCTGGTTCTGCTTGTGCAAGTCCTCGAGTTCATTCAACCTGAGATTAACTCCCCATGTTGTGGGAATCTGCCGGTTACCAAAAGCATCCCATTCGTCGGAAGCTAATTGCCATGCCGACAGCAGCAAATCAAAATACGCCTCCTCTTCCAGAGCAGTGGCATAATTGATGGGCGCCATCGCGACGTTGGAATGGTAAATCAATGGACTCTTGCCGTAATAGCTCGTGATGTTGTCTTTGCCTTGGAACGTCGTGATACTTTGAATGTCATTCCTAAGGCCTCGGTTCAGGATGACCTGTTGCCCCAATTTGAACCAGAGACGCGACGCAAGCCAGTTGTCGGGCAGCCTGTCTGGGCCGAGCACCTCGAAGGAATCCATGTCAATTCCGGCGCGTCTGCGATTGGGACGCATATCTGCGTGGAATTCGTCATCAACGCGAAACAAGCGACGATATTGCAGTTTTTCGTCCGCCAGTCCGACCTTCTGGCCCGTAAACCAGCCGATGCTCCAGAGTAACCGAGGGTGGGTTCGGTTGTACTCGGTACCTTCCAACAGGTATCGGATTCCCCGCGTCACCCAACGGTACCGATGACGGTAGTCATCGAATTCCGCAGAGATGTTGTAGGAAAGGTTGTGAGCCTGGAACTCCCAAATCGAAATAAAATTCGGCTGCAACTTCGCGATCTGGTTCAGTGTTGCTGCCAGATTGTCCCAGTCTTCTCGAATCTTATAGTCGTTGGCCTTGCTCCACAGAATATTGGCCGCGACGCCACGCATACCCAGCGTGACTAAACGCATCGACTCGCTGGCAGGGTCAATATCCCCCAAGCTTGCTTGCGCTAATTCTTCGCGTTTTCGCACCTGAGCTAGCAGACCACCTGGACGCTGGCCTTGCTCCTCGGTAACAGGCGGTTGCCCAAGCCAGAACAGAGGAATCAACAGAACTGCAATGGTTCCAATGTAAACTGCCTTGCGAGTGACCGTGGCGTTTTGATTCATGCCGCGACTTCTCGTGTCTTCAAGAAAAAGTACCCAACCAAGGCTGCCGCCAAAGTATACACCAAACCGATTGTTAGATTTCGACTCAGCAAACCGCCATAGATATCAAACCCATAGGCAACGTAATCGGTCGTATCAAACGCATTATAATTAGGAAGGATATTTGCAGTAAATGACATTAACAGGAGCAACCCCTGGTCTACAAATTGAACCACTTTGGTCACTAACTGGTCGGAGAATTCGCCACTCAAATTCATTTGAGTCAACAGGCGTATCGTCGCCTCGATTGGACCTCCGCCTTCGAGATCTCCCGTTCGGATGTCAGAAACAAATTCACTGCGAAAGCCGAGGATTACGCAACTAAATGTAGTCAACATTGCCACTGCGGCGTTAAGAAATGTACTGAACATGACACCAAAAGCGGTGACCATCACCATCTGCAGCCAAATACCGATGTAACCTTTGACAAAATTCATGAAAAAGGGAGCATCGGCAGACCGCACGTAGACATCACCCTGAGCCATCCCAAAATACTGAGCGCGTTCGGAGCACTGAACAATCACACTCAGTTCTCCATCTTTGCTAACCAGATCCTTGAAAATGTCCCCCTCACGTGGAATACCATCTCGTTCAATGACATCCAGTGATCGGCCAAAGACAATTTCATCAATACTGAATTCTTTCGCTTCAAAACTGACCGGAACACTACGCATCGCTGCGCCGCTATCGGGATTACTCAAGTAGATACTACCCAGTACGCCTCTTTCGATTTCACCCTTGAAGCTCCGGAACACACGTAAATTCAACTCCAGCGACAACTGTTCTGGAAAAGCTTGTTCGGTAATGCCCGAGAACGTCCAAATGGCCGCCGCCTGCGAACCACCTTCAATGTACCCCCGGTAGTCCCACTCCTTACCGACATTGATCCCTTTCTGCGTTGACTGACCGTTACGGTCTAGAAACATCAACCCGCCGTAGATGGGAACGCGTGCTTGCAACCATCCTTGAGGCGGGCCAATCGCAAAAACAGGGTTGCCATCTTTTCCCGATAGTTTTTCAACAGGATGCCAGTGGCCGCGTTGAACGTCCGTCTGTCCCGCACCATCCTGATTCACTGTAAACGTATGAGCATGGCCATCTGCCGACGTACAAGTACCCCGCCAGACCACAGGACTCTCATCCTGCCCAACCGTTGTACCCTCGACCCTTTCGAAAGACTCAACGGTGTGTGTGTGACTCAGGCCCCTGCGCACAAACAAATAGCTTCCCAGTCCCATCACTACGAGCATCGCGGTGCCAACCGCAACAAAGCCAAGAATCCTGCCCAACACAATTTCCACCTGGCGTACCGGCTTGGTAAGTATCGTATGGATCGTCTTATTCTTGATATCGCTGGGAAGACTAAAAGTGCTTAACAACAGCCCCAAGGCAAGAGCCAGATACGTCGTCATCGTCAACACGAAACTGATGTACAGTCGAGCCGGATGTTCACTCCCGCTATCTAGGAACCACCCAGCGAACAACAACACCAACATGAATATCGCAACAACAATCAGAACGCGCCGACGAACTGCCTCGTTAATCGCCAGTCGGGCCATCGCCCAAACGCGTCTTGGAGATATGTTGGAAATGTCCGTGACCCCCGCCGCCACGGTACGCGCTACGGTGTAAAACCCCTCCGAAGGACCGTGTCTGGCTACGGAAAACAAGTAACAGACAAAGGCCACTGTGGCTGAGAGCGCAGGCACAATCAGTAAAAACACGCCCAACGCGCCGATTTTCATTTCGCTCCCGTCACCGCCTGGCAGCAGCCACTCGAGAAAGGAGAGAAGTTCTAGTTCGTCAACAACCATTATGTTATGAGCCAATAAATAGACGGCACGGCGGGTCTAATAATAAGAGACAAAGGATAGACGAGCCTCATTCATGTTCCACAGTTCGACGTCCAGGACGTTGTTCACTATCGCGAACGATCCGCAAGAACAGCTCCTCCAAAGTCGACGTGGGATGCTCCATCGCCATCAACTTGCCACCGTGCCTGCTGATTACTTCACGAATTTCCTCCTCAGCCTCCGCACTCAAGCCGCGCGCCTGCACTTGAGTGACGTCCTTTACTGTCAACAGACTATCAACGCGCCCCATTTCCTTTAGGTCACCCTGATGCAGTATCGCAATCCGATCACAAACATCTTGCACATCGGCCAATAAATGGCTGCACATCAACACCGTCTTGCCTTGTTCTCGCAACTTGATAATCAAGTCTTTCATCTCTCTCGTACCAATTGGATCTAATCCAGTCGTCGGTTCATCGAGGAGAATCAACTCGGGGTCGTTAATCAAAGCCTGTGCCAAGCCAATGCGACGTGTCATCCCTTTGGAGTATTCTCGCAACTGTCTACGCTTCGCCCATTCCAGCCCAACCATATCGATAAGCGAGTCAACTCGTTCACGACGTGTCTGGGCGTCCATATCGAATAAGCGCCCATAGAAGTCAAGTGTTTCCTCAGCATTCAGGAATCGGTAGAGGTAAGACTCTTCGGGCAAATAGCCGATGCGTTCATTTTTTTCGACATCGCTCGCGTCACGATCGAAAACGAGCGCCTGTCCGCTCGTGGGAAATAGCAACCCCAGCAACAGTTTGATCGTTGTCGACTTTCCCGAGCCATTGGGACCGAGGAGTCCAAAAATCTCACCGCGACGCACTTCCAGATCAAGTGCATTCAAAGCCCGCACTTTCTCGCGACCCCAAAAATCACGATAAACCTTACGCAAGTTGCGAGTTTCAATGACGACCTCAGACGGTTCCGTCTCTGGTGTAGCCGGCTCCGGGTTTGTCACCGTTTCCACTGACATGGGCCTTTATCCTGAAAGGTATTTCCTGGCCAAATCTTTGACCGATCTGAACAATGGTGAATGCTCGTGCGAATGCTCGCAGACTTCAGCAACCAGAAACTTGTTGAAATGAGCGATCGTACCCGAAGTACCAAACGCGCCATTCATCTGAAGCAACGTGCCAGGTAGAATCTCTCAGCTGAAATATCGATAAAGAAATCCAAATGCAAGCTGCCTTGTTTTTGTACGGTCGGATTGGAATATGGGTTCAAGACTGCGAGAAAATCCCCCGAAATCTTGCATTTCCTGGACCAATTACAGCCGAATGACTCACTATAAGCCGGCAGTAAATACCCCGCAAGGATCGATGATTCCTCTGCATGCTACTTCGCCGAG
>PAQH01000013.1 GCA_002709225.1 Planctomycetaceae bacterium | reverse complement strand
CGGCGACAAGGCAATGTTCAATGTGGGTTCCGTTGGCCAGCCCAGAGACAGCGATCCGCGTGGCAGCTACGTTATTCTTGATAAGAGTGAGCAACGCCTGATTTTCAGACGCGTTGAATATGATTTCGAGGCCACTGCCAATAAGATCTACCGCGTCGATCAACTCGATAATATGCTGGGCGATCGTTTGAAATCGGGACGCTGAACAAGGGATTTGCGAGTGCCGATGTCCGTCTGCTGGGCCGGGTTGCTGCGCGCCTTGCCCACCAGGTTATCCGCGTCAGGTATTGTTGCGCCCACGCTACGTATCATTCCAGCCTGCAGTGGCCGGTTCGTGACGGTGATGGGACCCCGTGAGGCCGCTTGACCGTTGTCGTAAGTCGTCCTAGACTTTGAGTTTGCGGCTCCGAAAGCCGCTGCATGTGGGTGTGTTTGGTGCGGTTCAACGTGCTGGCTGCTCCCTGGGTTACGCTAAAGGTCGCTAGATTGCGTCAAAGGTTACGCTGTGAAGCGAGCGATCATCAGTGATATTCACGGCAACCTGGAAGCGCTGCAGGCAGTGTTAGACGATATCTCCAAGCGAGATGTCGATGAGATCTACTGTCTGGGTGATGTGATCGGTTATGGGCCGAACCCCTGTGAATGCCTCGATGTGGCAATGGATTTCAAGGTCTGTATTCTGGGCAACCATGACCATGGTGCCCTGTTTGATCCAGAGGCGTTCAGCAGCGGCGCGGAACGGGCGATTTTTTGGACACGACAACAGTTGGAAGCTGAAGCGGGGCAACAGCAGCAGGTACGGCGTTGGGACTTTCTTTGTGAGCTACAACGAAATCACCGCGAAGGTGATTTATTGTTTGTTCATGGTTCGGCGCGGAGTCCGTTGAACGAGTATATTTTCCCTGAAGACGTTTACAACTCGCAGAAGATGACCCGAGTGTTCCAGCTTATTCAACAATATTGCTTTCAGGGGCATACGCATGTTCCCGGCGTGTTTACCGACAGCAATCAGTTTTATAGCCCGACAGATATCAACAACCGTTATTGTTTGAGTAGTGAAAAATTGATGGTTAATGTCGGCAGTGTTGGGCAACCTCGCGATGGTGATCCGAGGAGCTGTTACGTGACTCTCGAAGAGCAGCAGGTTGAATTTCATCGTGTCGAGTATTCCCAACAAGAAACGGCTAATAAGATCTTCGGGATTCCAGAACTGGATGATTCGCTTGGGGAGCGACTTCTCGCAGGACGCTGAAGCGGGTCGATCATGGATCCAGAAGCCTTGCTCTGCCGATCCTGCTGTACTCCGGTCACCGCGGTGGTGTGACCGCCTCTATTGAAAGAACGGGTTCATCGTGGAAAGACGGTTGGTTCTGTTTGGCTTGAGCGCTGCCTTGGTTGTGGTCGGGTGGACCTTGTTACGGCAGCAGTTGCTACCGCCCCCGCCTCCTGTCGAGAGGCCCCTTGCCGGTGAACTAGCGGAGGATAAACAGCCCGCGGTTGATACTGAAGACGACGATAGCAAGAAGTCTGAGCCTGCCGCGGGCAACCAACCGGCCGAGGTGACGCCAGGACAGCAACAGGAATCGGAGAGTTCAGACGCGGCTGGTGGGCCAGAGACGTCCGAGGTTGTAGAGCAACCGACAGAACCTGTTGCAGCTCCTCAAAACGCGGTTCCGGTGTTGCTGGGTTCGGCCGAGCCGGGTAACCGTATGTTGGTGGTGCTCAATAGTCGTGGCGGTGCCATTGAACGCATTGAATTGACCGAACGACTGGCAAGTGGTGAGTTTCGCTATCAGTCGTTGGTCGACCAAAGTGGATATCTGGGACCTTTAGGTCTTGAGAAAGACGAAGCGGGGGGGGGCCTGCGCGTGCAGATTGTGGGTCGCGGTACCCCGGCAGCAGCAGCGGTCAGTATCGATGCGCAAGTGAATGCGGGTTTACAGAGCGGCGACCTGATCACCGAAGTGGATGGTCAACGTTTGACCGATTCCCAGGAGTTTGAGGATTGGCTTACGAGTACGAAACCGGGCCAGTCGGTCGAATTTGGGGTGAATCGGTCCGACGAGAACGGTGAACCACGTGAGTTAAGATTTACGGTAACGCTCGAGCGCCGGCCATTGGTACTCGTGGAATCGTCAGGTGACGGACCGGACCCGAGTCCCTTGTCGTGTCTACTCACGCTGACCAGTATTGGGAAGTTGGAACGACAAAGAGGAAATGAACTCGACTGGCAGAGGGAAGAAATTGTCGGCATTCCTTCGCTGAGAACAGGCGTTTGGCGCGTTGAATCGCGTGATGATTCGTCCGGAATCACGGTGGAATTTCACTTTACACTCACCACCGGTGCGCTCCGGGAAGCGGGGGTGACCGGGCCTTTAGAGATCATCAAGCGATACCACTTGAATGCTCCTGCAAGCAGTGACACTACATCGACGGAAACCAGTCGACGCAGCCTATTTGGCTATCACATTGATGTCGATGTTGAGTTTCGCAACCAGGGACCTGACGAGTTGGCACTTAGCTACGAGCTCGACGGAGCTAACGGATTGCCGCTGGAAGGCTGGTGGTTTGGTCACAAGATCCACACTGCCTGGTGGGCGACCGCCGGCGCGCGCGACGTCGCCTGGAGAACGTCTGGGGCGACCCCAAATCTACTCGGTGCGTCGGATGTGCTTTCAGCAACACTGAGTGGCGATCCGGACAGTACGCTGGAGTTGCTGCCGGAGGAGGGGAAGGTCGACTATGTAGGTGTTGATGCCAAGTATTTTTCCGTCGTCTGGGTCGGTCGCGATCCCGAGCAAGGTCTGCAACTGGCCCGGGCCCGAGCGCGCGCTGTCAGCGGCGATGAAGTTCCGCGAGCGGAATTGAAGAAGGTCAACGTGACCTGTCAGTTACAGTTTCCCGAAGTGCAGATTCCAGCTGGCGAGAGCGTGGTAGGTAGTTATACGTTGTTCGCGGGTCCCAAGCGGTCGGACGCACTCAACGCCTATGGTCTGAATCAGTTGATTATCTACGGCATCACGCCCTTTAAACAGATCGCCCACTTTCTTTCCACGCTACTTCATTTTTTCGCCAGTTTGCCGATGGTGAGTTACAGCATTGCGGTGATCATGCTCACTTTGGTGGTGCGTTGTTGCCTGTTTCCGGTCAGTCGGAGTACGGCCAAGAATGCGGCCATGATGCAAGAACTGGCCCCGGAAATGAAGGCGATTACGGAGCAGTACAAAGACAAACCTGAACAACGCATGAAGGCCCAGCAGGAATTATTTCGGAGGCACAATCACAACCCTTTGAGTGGTTGTTTGCTGGCTTTCTTGCAGATGCCAGTTTTTGTCGGTTTATACAAGGCGCTTTCCGTGGATATTGCGCTGCGGCAAGAGCCTTTGATTCCGGGCCTCGAATGGTGTTCAGACCTG
The DNA here is from genome assembly GCA_002709225.1 of Planctomycetaceae bacterium. Classification (GTDB taxonomy): domain Bacteria; phylum Planctomycetota; class Planctomycetia; order Pirellulales; family Pirellulaceae; genus UBA9264. Next base: position 15,975 of record PAQH01000013.1, on the reverse strand, counting down.
GCGGCGCCTGACCGCTTGTTCGCGTTTCCCGCTTGGATGCCAGAGGCCTCCGAAGGTGGCTGGCTGGGGCCGTATTTCAATCTGCTGCCGATGTTGACGATTGCGCTAATGATTGTGCAGCAAAAGATGTTTACACCACCGCCGACCGATGACCAGCAACGCATGCAGCAGCGGGTCATGAAGTTTATGATGGTCTTCATGGGCGCCATCTTCTTCAAGGTTCCCAGTGGTTTGTGTGTCTACTTTATTGCTAACAGTGTGTATGGAATCGCAGAACGGAAGTTGATTCCTAAGCCAAAGGTTTCCACGGTGGTGGCCGGCGGGGGTACCTCGGCGCCCGCTGCCGCTCCAGCAAGTTCCCCGCCGAGGCGAAAACGTCGAAAGCCGGGTCAATCGCAACGCAAACGCCGCAAGTAGCTCCGGCCCGGTAGGAGGTTCGGGCGTGGGGACGCCGATGACTGTGGACGTGGAAGACACCGTCGCAGCGATCGCCACAGCGCCTGGCAATGCGGCACGGGGCATTGTACGGGTCAGCGGTCGTGAGGCGCTGGCCTGCGTCGCCCGCTGCTGTTCGCCTGGGACGCGCGCCCAGCTGGAGCACTCAGAGGTCAGTCACAGGTTTCCCGCGATATTCCAGACAGCCCCGCCGATTTCAGAAGTGCCGGTGGATTTGTTCGTCTGGCCCACCGAGCGCAGTTTTTCCCGACAGCCCACCGTTGAGATCCACGCGATTGGGTCAGCGCCACTGCTCGGGGCCATTCTGCGTGCTGTCTGTGATGCCGGAGCGAGATTGGCTCGACCTGGCGAGTTTACCCTGCGTTCTTTCCTGGCAGGACGACTCGACCTAGCCCAGGCAGAAGCGGTACTGGGGGTCATTGATGCGGCTAATCAGGCCGAGTTGCGTGTTGCCTTAGAGCAGGCGGCGGGTGGATTATCCGGCGTGATCGAAGGCCTGCGACAACGCCTGCTGGAGTTGTTGGCACACCTCGAAGCGGGGATGGATTTTGTGGATGAGGATATCCAGTTCATAGAACAGGAACATCTGCAGAGTGAATTGACGTCGATTCGGACACAGTTGACGGATCTGGAGATTCGCTTTCGAGACCGCGGGCAAGGAGCCGGCACACCGCGCGTTGTGTTGCGCGGTGCGCCGAATGTGGGTAAAAGTAGTTTGTTTAATGCCTTGGCCGATGGTGGCAAGGCATTGGTTTCTGATGCATCTGGAACCACCCGCGATTACCTCGTTCAACAGATCGAATCCGAAGGCGTGATGTTTCAGTTGATCGATACCGCGGGGGTCGAGGAAGCGGTTCAAGATCCGTTGGTTGTGAGTGTTCAGACCGCGATGCAGACTCAATGGAGTAGCTCGCATCTGGAACTGTTCTGTTTGGATGCGACGCGGGAACCAAGTGAATGGGAGCGGAGCCAATTATCGGCCACTTCTCTGATCCCTAGGATGGTCGTATGGACCAAGGCGGATCTGACGTTACCCGTGGGAGTCAGGCCCGATGCTGTGGTTACCAGCAGCCAGACTGGGCTGGGCCTGGGTTCTCTGAAATCGGCGGTTGCTGAAAGGTTGAACCAGGCAAATTCGGTGCGCGGCGAAGTGGTGTCGTGTACGGCCGCCCGGTGTCGCGGTTCTTTGCGCGGAGCCACCCAACGTATCTCGGCAGCGTTACCTTGGGTTGCCGCGGCGGCAGGCGAAGAGCTGATCGCGGTGGAGGTGAGAGCTGCGCTGGATGAGATCGGGCAGATCGTCGGCGCCGTCTACACCGATGATATTCTGGATCAGATCTTTAGTCGTTTCTGCATCGGCAAGTAAATGACACGGGATGAAATCGGTGTGGTGCGTTGTCAAACTTCAATTTGAGGATGGTGTTCGCATGTCCCATTCGTCGATTCTGGTTTTGGGATCGGTCAATGTCGATCTGGTAGCTCACGGGGAACGGTTGCCGGCGCCTGGCGAGACTGTGATTGGTGCGGAGTTTTTTCAGGCCGCGGGGGGGAAAGGAGCGAACCAGGCTGTGGCCGCGGCTCGGCTTAGTTGTGATGAGGTTACACTGATTGCCGCGGTCGGCGACGATGCGTTTGGCAAACAATCGTTGCTTGGTTTTCAGCAAGAGAACCTGTTGATGGATTACGTCAAGGTTGTACGCGGTGCCGCGACCGGCGTCGCTTTGATAATGGTTGATCAGCAGGGTGAAAACTGTATTAGCGTGGCGTCTGGAGCCAACTCTAACCTGCGACCCGGCGACGTGGCGGCAATCTCAGACGAAGTGTTTCAGTCAGCGCGTGTGTTCTTGACATGCCTGGAATCACCGTGGGCAACGGTAGCAGCCGCATTGCGGCGGGCCCGGGATGCGAAGATGACGACGATTCTCAATCCGGCACCGGCGAGTCGCGAATTGGCAACGCATCCGATGTTGCGAAGTGTTGATATTCTGACACCAAACCAGGGTGAGGCTGAGCTGCTTGCAGGTTGTCGCATTGAGGGAGAACGCGATTTGGCGGTCGCGGGTGAAACACTGCGCGGTGCGGGAGTCGGTCGCGTTGTGTTTACCCTGGGATCTCGTGGTGCGGCGATTTACGACGGTACGTTAACTTGTCTGCCGGCGAGCGCCGCTGACGTCGTCGACACCACCGCCGCGGGTGATGCTTTTAATGGGGCGCTCGCATCAGGAATTGCAGACGGAAAGGAACTAGCTGAGGCAGTGCGTTACGCAATCGTAACTGCCGGACTTGCCGTGTCCAAGACCGGTGCGCAGCCATCCCTGCCGTCAAGAACTCAGGTCGAAACGCGATTCGCTCAACCGTGACCCGGAATCTTGTGTTTCCCCTGGCCGCTGGCGGAGGGCAGGCGTTCGCTACTCTGGTTGGTTGGCGCTCACAGCGGCGCAGACGCGCTCAGCGATCTGCGGTGGAGTTTCCCCCGCCTGCTGGTTGATCCAGCGGCATTCCGAGAGACTGCGGAACCAGGTTTCCTGGCGTCGCGCAAACTGACGCGTACGGGCTTTGCAGGTTTCTATCGCTTGGCGGAGATCGTACGCAGAATTCAGGTGTTCGATGACTTCACGGTAGCCGACCGCTTGCATCGCGGTTCTGCTGAGGCTTCCATGACGCGCTAGTAACTCCCGGGTTTCAGAGACCAGCCCGTCGGCAAACATACGTTCCACTCTCGAATTAATACGTTCGTGCAGGTGGGCACGCGGCCAGGCCAGTACGAATACGCGGCATTGCTCAGCAGACATACCTTCTTCGAATTGCGTCTGGTGATGGCTGATGGGTTGGCCGGTGATCTTGTAGTATTCGAGTGCACGGATGATACGTCGTTTGTCGTGACGATGTAACTTGGTGGCAGTCAACGGATCGATTTGGTGCAACCTGGCATGCAAGGCGTCCAATCCGACATGTTGAAGCTCTTGCTCTATCTGGTTGCGAAATTCCCAGTCGGCGGGTGGTCCGCTGAGCAGGCCACGCAGCAACGACTTTAGGTAGAGGGGAGTGCCACCGGTGAAGAGCACTTCCCGGCCCCGAGACCGGATCTCCCCTACTTTCTCGTGGGCCAGTTTGACATATTCTGTCACGTTGAATTCGACTGTGGGGTCGATCAGGTCGATCAGGTGGTGCGGGATTCTTTGTTGGTCTTGTCGCGATGGTTTCGCGGTTCCGATGTCCAAGCCACGATAAATGGCCATCGAGTCCAGCGAGATTATCTCCGCGCCAATTTTTTCAGCGAGGGAAAGAGACACCTCAGTTTTTCCGCTGGCTGTCGAGCCGACAAGGAACCAGCAGGTCGCTGCCACATCTACTATGGGATCGTCCTGATCGGTACTCGTCGTAAGAGAAGATGTCACCTAAGGGGCCCTTATGTGCCGGGAGGGTACATTCGCAAAGTAACGGGATAGCCGATTCCGGGCAACCGCGTTTTCAGTCACAATGGATAGCCGTTGGCTTGAGTGCGAGCACGGTTCACGGTTTGATTTGTGAGCCCAATACTGCCAGGAAATCGCGCATCCAGGCAGGGTGAGCCGGCCAGGCGGGTGCGGTGACCAGGTTTCCGTCCGTATAAGCGTTGTCGAAGCCATCCGCTGCTGCGATGTAGGTCGCTCCCGCGGTTTCGACTTCGGGCTGAAGTGCGGGATAGGCGCTGCACGAGCGGCCGGTCAGAATACCCGCCGCTGCCAGAATTTGCGCACCGTGACAGATTGAGGCGATCGGTTTGTTGCTCTCAGAAAAGTGCTTTACGATGTCGAGCACGGTGCAATTAAGTCGCAAGTATTCCGGGGCGCGCCCACCTGGAATAACCAGTGCGTCATAGGCCGCCGCGTCGACCTCATCGAATGTTGCGGTGAGCACAAAACGATGGCCACGCTTCTCGCTATACGTCTGCTCGCCCTCAAAATCGTGTATTGCCGTAGCCACCGATTCACCAGCTTGTTTTCCCGGGCATACGACATGCACATCGTGGCCTACCATTAACAAAATTTGGTAGGGAACCATCACTTCGTAGTCTTCGACGTAATCCCCAATAAGCATTAGGATCCTGCGGGCAGACATGTGAACTCCTGTATTCAAGTGATGCGGGAAGTGGAAAACACGGACCAACTTCCTCCTGGGGCGATGTGGTATTGAGGACAACCAGGAACCAATTATAGCGGTTGCCGGAGTGACGCAGGGTACGTCGCTGAGCGTCGTGCTGAAGATGACAGCAACGACTGTGGAGATGAGGGTCGCTTAACGTTGTTGCCCTACGCCGCTCCTTTACGACTCGCCGTTTGACCGCCACAATACGACAGTGTTGACACTTTTCACGTAGGTATTTGTGATGCGCAAATGCGCTAACGTACCGATCGCGAAATGAAGCTTGAGGCAATATGGGCGGAGATTCTCGCGGGCATTGTGAANCGCTTGATTTGGATTGAACCGACGCTGTGCCGAGCGGTAGCAGCCGTCTTAGTGCGGAGGGGACTGTGCGAACCGCTCTAACGCTCAAGGACATCCGGGACNTGGTGGAAGGTAACCACCATTGCCCCCGCTCGGTGTTGGGGCCTCACGAAGTCGAGCATGACGGGCGCCGCGCGGTTGCCGTCCGGGCATTCTTGCCGGATACTCGGCAAGCCTGGGTGATCGAGTCTCACTTACAATCGCCCCGGCCCATGCGACAGCTGCATCCCGCAGGGCTTTTTGAAGCTATTTGTCCTTTGCCTGAGCGTCAGGCGCGGCCCCGTTACCAGCTGCGTTGCCTGGATGGAGGCGGGAGCACAACTACGGTCCACGACCCCTACGCTTTTGACTCGTTGCTGAGCGATTACGATCGCTACCTGTTCGCCGAGGGCAACCACGAGCAACTGTACAATAAGCTGGGTGCGCAATTGTGTCGTGTTGACGGTGTCGCGGGTACGCATTTTGCGGTCTGGGCACCCGAGGCGTTAGCGATTGCCGTGATTGGTGATTTCAATAGCTGGCACGGCCACCGACACCTGCTGCAGAAGCACGCCGGGAGCGGAGTCTGGGAGTTGTTTGTGCCTGCAGCCACCGCAGGTCAACTCTACAAGTTCCGCGTAACGACCGCCGATGGCAGGGTGGTAGACAAGGCGGATCCATTTGGGTTCGCGGCGGAGGTTCCACCATGCACGGCATCGCGAATTGCTGATCTAGAGAAGTTTCGCTGGAGCGACCAAGAGTGGATTGATTGTCGGTCACGACGGAATCCTATAGAGCGGCCTATTTCGGTGTACGAGCTCCATTTGGCGAGTTGGCGACGTGGTGCGGAGCCGGCGGCAGAGGTCTTGAACTATCGAGAGCTGGCACATCAGCTGGTCGACTACTGTCGACGATTGAGTTTTACCCACGTCGAGCTGCTGCCGATCAGCGAGCATCCGTTTTCGGGAAGCTGGGGATACCAGACGGTGGGTTATTACGCGGCGACATCGCGCTATGGCACGCCGCAGGACTTTCAGTATTTTGTGGACTATTGCCACCGACATGGTATCGGAGTGATTCTCGACTGGGTGCCCGCGCATTTTCCGCGGGATGATCACGGTTTGGCTCGCTTCGATGGGACCGCCTTGTACGAACATCATGATCCACGATTAGGTGAACACCCGGATTGGGGTACTTTGATTTTTGATTACGGACGTAATGAAGTCCGTAATTTCCTGATGGCGAACGCGCTGTTCTGGTTCGACAAGTTCCACGTCGACGGTCTTCGCGTGGACGCCGTCGCTTCCATGTTGTACCGCGATTACAGCCGCGCTGAAGGGGAGTGGTTGCCCAACGCTGACGGTGGGCGCGAGAACACCGAAGCTGTTTCTCTGCTCAAGAAATGTAACGAACGCATCCACGGGAGTTTTCCGGGCGTGTTGACTATCGCGGAAGAATCCACTTCGTGGAAAGGTGTCACCCATCCGACCTGTAACGGTGGCCTGGGATTCAGCTTGAAGTGGAACATGGGCTGGATGAATGACTCGCTACGTTATATGCATCGCGATTCGGTGCATCGCCAATTTCATCATGATCAACTCACGTTCAGCTTGATGTATTCGTTCAGTGAGAAGTTCGTATTGCCGTTTTCGCACGACGAGGTCGTCCACGGCAAAGGTGCGCTCATCGACCAAATGCCTGGTGATGTGTGGCAGAAATTTGCCAATCTGAGGTTGTTGTACGCCTACATGTGGACTCACCCGGGCAAGAAGTTACTGTTCATGGGAAATGAGTTCGCCGTTTGGAAGGAGTGGAATCACGACACAGAGCTCGATTGGGAGCTGTTGCAAACTGAATCGCATCGGGGAATGCAATCGCTGATCACGGACCTCAACCAGATGTATTGTCAGGAGTCCGCGCTCCACGAGATTGACCATGACGCTGCGGGATTTGATTGGATTGACTGCTCCAATCACGAGCAAAGTGTGTTGATTTATCAGCGAAATGGCCTCCGGCCCGGAGACCAGCTTGTCGTGTGCTGTAACTTCACTCCGGTTGTGCGAGAGGATTTCGAGGTGAGTGTGCCCCAACTCGGTTGGTACCGGGAAATTCTCAATACCGATTCCCGCTATTACGGCGGGAGCAACGTCGGAAACCATCCGGGGTTACCGGCCCTGGAGGAAAAGATCTCGCACGGTCGTTACACGCTGCGAGCTACACTGCCGCCATTGGCTACGGTGGTATTCAAGCAGGCTACTCGCCGTGCTGGAGAAGACGCCACTGTGTAAGTCGACGAGCGGTCGGAACCGGCCCTGCTTGCCGTCAGGAAAATGCGACAGGCTGCCCGTGGTAAATCGCATGGGGTCGGTCAACTTCGTCTTGCCAGACCGCAGTCGAGGGGATTCCCAGTGAACGGTAGATCGTAGCGGCTAGATTTTCTGGCTGCTGCGGACTTGCGGCGGGATAAGCCCCGTCTTTGTCCGAGGCTCCGACAACCTTGCCGCCAGGAATGCCGCCACCTGCCAGAAAGACGGTTTGCACTGCGCCCCAGTGATCACGGCCAGGCAGTTTTTTGTTGATCTTGGGAGTTCTTCCCATTTCCCCGCACATCACGATTAGTGTGGAATCGAGCAGCCCACGTTCGTTGAGATCATCCAATAAAGCCGAGAGTGCTTGGTCCGTAGGAGGTAGCAGGCAGTCACGCAATAGGGGGAAATTATTGTCGTGCGTGTCCCACGATTCATTGTTGCCCAGGTTTACCTGGACCAGGCTGACACCGACTTCAACAAGACGTCGCGCCATCAGGAGTGACCAGCCAAATGCGTTTCGTCCATAGCGGTCCTGAACGCGACCGTCGGCGCTGTGCACATCAAAGGCGTGGTGTACTTTTGAATCGGTAAGCAGGGCGATGGAAGCTTGTCGATAGCGGTCGAAAGACTCGGTGTTTGCAGACTGGTCAAGCTCCCGACGTTGAGCCGACAGCAATTTGCGCAACGCGTCGCGGTTTCCCAGACGGCCGCGGCTGAGCCCTTGGGGAAGATTGAGATTAGGTGCCTGGAATCTTAGTTTTTCGTTGCGTTCTCGACCTCGTACAAAATGAAATTCGTAGTCGGGGTAGGCGCCGTATGAAGTTGCATTGAAGGGAGAGGCTTCGATAAACCAGGGGTCTCGATGATATCCCATGATGCCACCGAATTGTCCCGGGATAACTCGCCCGGAACGGTGTACCAGACGTTCGGGAAGTACCGCTGCCGGAGGAAGATTGTTACCCCTGCTGGAAAGTGCATCGCTGGCGACCGCAGCGATCGATGGCCAATCAGAAGCCTGGGGCTTGCTGCCGTTGAAGCCAGGAGGCAAGGGAGTTCTTCCCGACAGAATTGACATATGCCCTTGTGAGTGGCCGTTGTAGGGCGTAGTTAAAGAGCGGATCAGGCTCCATTGAGAGCTGCGCGTTGCCAGTTGGGGCAGATGTTCACAGATGGTCAAGCCTGGGGTCTGTGTTGCGATGGTCTTGAATTCTCCGCGGATGTCCGCAGGAGCATCGGGTTTGGGGTCAAAACTGTCGTGTTGTGTAAGACCACCGGAGAGAAAGACAAAGATGACAGATTTGGCGGATGGGACGGTGGCGTCGGTAGAAGCTGACACTTCGCGCAACGCCGCCACGTGGTTGTCACCAAGACCCAACAGCCCGATGGAACCTGCTTGCAGGATCGTCCGGCGTGGAATTGCGGGATGTCTGGGTTTGGCAGCGTGCATGGCAATGGCGTCCGTGGGGTTGGGAATCACCTTGAAACTACCGTGTGAACATGCCTCGGGAGGAGGCCTCGTTCGACAGCATGGTCTCACACAGGTGTACTAGACATTGTCGGTGTTCCGGGACGGCATGGCAAGTTCAACCGGGCTTGGCCTTCTTTTTCCCCTGCCGCTGCGATTTCTGGAGCTTGGCCCAGCTATCGCGCAGCGAGACGGTGCGGTTCAGAACGAGGTGGTCCGGCTGTGATTCTCGATCCACACAATAGTATCCCAGTCGTTCGAACTGAAACCGGTCGCCCGGCTGGGCTTGCGTCAGACTGGGTTCGATTCGACAGTCGCTCAGCGTTTGTAGTGACTCTGGATTAAGGTGATCGAGGTAATTTTCGCCGTCCGCCACGTCGCTGGGGTCTTCCTTCAGAAACAGGCGGTCGTAAAGGCGTACTTCTGCTTGCAGGCAGTGATTTGCCGAAACCCAATGGAGCGTGCCTTTGACTCTCCGGCCAGCGCCAGGCATGCCGCTGCGGCTGTCGGCATCGTGGGTGCAGTGGAGTTCAAGAATGTTTCCCTCGTCATCCTTGATCACCTCTTCGCAGCGGATGATGTATGCGTAACGCAAACGGACCTCGCCACCCGGCTTGAGGCGGAAAAATTTGCCAGGTGGATTTTCATGAAAATCGTCACGCTCGATATAGAGCTCACGCGACAAGGGTACTTCGCGCGATCCCGCCTCCGGGTTTTCGGGGTTGTTGACCGCTTGCAGCATTTCGACCTGATCTTCAGGGTAGTCGATCAGCACCAGCTTAACAGGTCTTTGTACCGCCATGACCCGGGATGCGGTCTTGTTCAGATCTTCTCGCACGCAGTTTTCCAGGACGCCTACGTCGATGGTGCTGGTTGCCTTGGCAATACCAATCGTGTCGCAGAATTGCCGTATGGAATTGGCGGTGAAGCCGCGCCGGCGCAATCCGCTGAGAGTGGGCATGCGGGGGTCATCCCAGCCAGAGACATGGTTTTGGGCGACCAGCTCCAGGAGCCGACGTTTACTCAGGACAGTGTAGGTGAGATTCAGCCGGGCAAACTCAATTTGTTGCGGGTGGTAGATTTGGAGTGACTGACAGTACCAGTCATAGAGTGGACGATGGTTTTCGAATTCGAGTGTGCAGATCGAGTGCGTGATCTTCTCGATCGAATCGGATTGTCCATGAGTGAAATCATAAGTCGGGTAGATACACCACTGCGTGCCTGTGCGGTGATGCTCGGTATGCAGAATCCGGTACATTACAGGATCCCGTAAATTGAGGTTGGGGCTTGCCATGTCGATTTTGGCTCTCAACGTACGGCTTCCGGTGGGGAACTCACCGGTGCGCATGCGGGCAAAGAGGTCCTGGTTTTCTGCGGTGGGCCGGTCGCGGTACGGGCTGGCGATACCCGGTTCAGTTAACGTTCCCCGGTGCGCTCGCATTTCATCCGGGGTTAATTCGCACACGTAGGCGAGGTCCGCGGCAATCAGCTGACAGGCCCATTGGTAGAGCTGTTCAAAGTAGTCCGAGGCAAAGTATTCGCGATCTTGCCAGTCAAAGCCCAGCCAGCGAATATCTTCTTTGATCGATTCGACGTATTCGACTTCTTCTTTGGCCGGATTGGTGTCGTCGAAACGCAGGTTGCAGGATCCGCCGAATTTCTCGGCGACACCAAAGTTGAGACAAATCGACTTGGCGTGACCGATGTGGAGATAACCGTTGGGTTCGGGCGGGAAACGTGTGTGGACGCGACCTTCCCACTTGTTGGTTTCCTGGTCTCCCTGGACGATTTGTTCGACAAAATTCAGTGAGCGTTCCGATTCCGGGGCGTTCATAGTCTCCGTTTTCCTCTCCTCAATTTCGGTAACGATGCCTGGTGACCGTCGATGGCGGATGGAAACCAGACTCCGTCCGCCCCTTGCGAAGCAGTCATCAGAGACGTCTGGCCGGGCAGGTGTGGGCAAGCCGCGCGGATTGTAGTCCTTGACCGGCCCGACGCCCAGACCGTTCAGACGGTCCGCTTTCAGCGTTTGGGGATTTCCACGATCTTAAGATTGCGGAAGGAAAGATGCGTTGTCGCGTCATGGCCCTGCAGTATGAGCGTGCCAGGTTCCAGCCGTTTTCCTCGTCGCGGGTTGGGGTCCGCAGCGCGCTCGTCGGTCCAATCACTGACGGGATAGCCGTTAACCCAGGATGCCATATGAGGCCCATCGGCGATGAGCGTCTGGTGCACCCACGTCTGGTCGTCACCGACGACCAGACGGGCATCTTGACGCCGGAAGATGCCACCGGTTCCACAATCGGTGGGTTTGCGCCGGTTTCCCGCCTCGAAGCCGAAGTGAATCTGGCTTTCATAACCGTTCATGACTTCCCCGGGAATACAGCGGAAGAAGATGCCGGAGTTCAAATGAGGTGCATGTGTCATGGCTTCCAGTTGCAGGACGAAGTCGCCATATTTCTGTTCCGTTTCCAATTGGCCGCGTCCTTCGCCTTGGTTGCGGGCGATCAGTGCCCCCTCGTTTGATACGGAGAATTGGGTTGCCATGTCGGGGTATTCTGTCCAACCCGTGAGGTCTTTCCCGTTGAAGAGTGGCAGCAGCCCGAGCGGTTTGATTTCGACGTTACGGAAAGCGATGCGTCCCGAATTAAACTGTAGTCCGATGCGACCGCGTTGAATCGGATTTGTGTCCTGGTAGCGGAGTATTGGTTTGCCGTTAAGCTGGACGTCAACCTGATCGCCTTGGGCGGTAACGAGAAATGTTTGCCACTGGGCACGGTGGAAATCACCCTCGATTTTTTGTCGTCCTACCAGGCTGCCTGTCGGAAATGGGTTGTCGGCTGGCGCGATATTCAATTCGTAACATTCGGTGGTCACATCGTCTTTCGTGATGACAGGCGCGGTACGTAAGAACACGCCACTGTTGGTCGTTGCTTCTGGAAGAAAGTCAACGCGCAATTGGAAATCAGCAAACTGGGTCGTTGTGCAAAGGAGGCCGACTTCGCCTTCATCGGCGACGATGGCGCCTCGCTCGACGCGCCAATTGACGTCGCTATGGGCTGACCAGCCAAACAGGGTCTGGCCATCAAAGAGCGAAATCCAGCCGTCTACGAGGTCCTGATCTGAGAGCGGGCGCGGGGATTCAGTGACCGCTGGGAGGGTCGCAGGTGCATCACTCTTGGCGTTGCTGACTGGTGCTTCTTGCGCAGCTGGTTGAGAGGTTTTACGGGAAGCGGTTGTTGTATCCTCTGACGCGGTAGGTGGAGCGGCGGAGGGGCCGCATCCGACGACTGCCAGAAGGAGGAGCGGGAGGATACCGAACAGGGAATGGGTTCCCCGCGCGCGTTGGAAAGATGCGCACCTGGGCAGCGGCTGGGCGCCAAGCTGGGCCAGGCGAACCAAACGTAGGCGAGAAAGCCCTGAACGGGTCTGTGGTTTGGTTGTCATGCCTGGGGGTCCTCACGGATCTCTCGGGAATTGGAACGCTGGCGTGCCTGGTTGCTACGCCGTAGCAGCAGTCGTTTGAGCAGGACTCGATTTACGTGGCCCCGAAACCGTTCTTTGCCATCGATCCAGACGACGGGTACGCACGAGGTATAACGTTCTTGCCATTGGACATCCTGATCGATATCGATCAACTGGGGCCTCAGTCCGAATTCCAACAAGATTTGATGGGCTTCATCACAGAGGGGACAGTTGTGACGCGTGTACAGGAGCGTTGGCTGCGTCAAGGCTTCCATGGTATGGACATCCGGGGAGTGCACTTAGTGGGATTTTGCCTCTCTGACCCTGGCGCGTCAATTGGCATGGGGTGATTCGGTCCCGCTGTGACGGGTGGCGAGGCAGCGGAGGACACCCGTCCTTGACCGGGGCTTTTGCGAGTCCGACTGGCGGTGGTATGTTGGTGGTAATACGTCGTGTTCGACCGCAGGGTTCGGCAGACGATTGATGTCTTGGGGCGAGCGCATCAACGCGTGGCCCTGTTTTCCGTGCGGTTCGCCGCCTCCTGTTGCGGAAGTCCTGGTCTGACAGCTATGGCACATCCCAATGGCCCGACCGTAGTTGACCTAGTTCGGCGCAGCAAGTTGATTGAGCCAGACGAGCTGGAGTCGGCTCTTGCCGACTGCCGGCAGTCGCATGACGGCGAACTACCCGCGGAAGGGCCAGCGGTGTTGCAGTATCTGCTGCAGGCGGGCTTACTTACCAGTTGGCAGTGCGAGCAGTTTGCCGCTGGGAAAGCCAAGGGCTTTTTTCTCAGTAAGTACAAGCTCCTGGCGCACATTGGCAGCGGTGGTATGAGCAGTGTCTATCTTGCCGAACACCAATTGATGCGGCAGCGTCGCGCCGTCAAGGTGCTGCCGCGGCGGTTGGTTGAGGAGGCAACCTACCTGACACGCTTTTATCGTGAGGCGGAGGCAATTGCCAAGTTGGATCACCCCAATATTGTGCGCGCATATGATGTCGACCACGATGGTGATTTGCATTACCTGGTGATGGAATATGTGCCGGGAGAGAATTTGCAGGCGTTGGTGAAGCGTAACGGTCCGGTCGACTTCTCGGACTGCGCCCGTTTCACGCTGGCCGCCTGCGACGCGTTGGAGTACGCCCATCAGTCAGGCGTCGTACATCGCGATATCAAACCGTCGAATCTGTTGCTCGATAAAGCTGGCGTTGTCAAGCTTCTGGATCTGGGGCTGGCTCGGTTTTCGGACGAGAACGCGGATGCTTCGCTGACCAACGCAGATCAGGGCGCGGTGATGGGGACGGCGGATTACCTGGCGCCCGAGCAGGCCATTGATAGCCACGCGGCGGGGCCTCCGGCAGATCTTTATGGTCTTGGCTGCACGCTTTATTTTCTGCTTACCGGGCATGCGCCGTTCACCGAGGGTAGTGTGACGCAGCGGATTCTCAATCACCAGAACCGCATGCCGCCTGAGATTCAGCAAGATCGCCCGGACTGTCCCCGGGCGCTGAGTGATATCTGTTGGCGCATGATCCAGAAAAAGCCGCAAGACCGGTATCCATCAGCGGCTGCTGCGGGACAGGCTTTACGGGATTGGTTGCGTGGGGAAGCGAATCCCAGTGAGATACCTGCTGCGGCGCCTCCCCAGGTGACAGGGGCAGTCGGTTCCATACCTCAACCTGCGGAGCCGCAAACTTCTCCGACGCATGCCGCGTCAGCTGGCGATTCCGCCGTGAGTAGTGTGCGCAACGAACGCCGTGTTCGTTTGCGCTCCGGCAAGCGAATGTTGCGAGTCAGCTGGTTCGCCGCCGGGCTGGTCCTGGTACTGCTGTTGCTGGCGATGTGGATGAAGACCACCAGCGGACCTGCGGAAAAGAAAGACGGTGGAGCGCCGCCGGCGAAGCAGCGACGCCGGCCGAACGAGCGTCGTACACCCAGCAATGCCCAGACTACGGTTTTTCCCTCGCCGCGTGTGACGGGCACCAAGCGACTCGGGTGACAACGGGCGGGGCATTGGTTCAAGGGGGAACGCCGTGGGCGGCCCTGCTAATTCAGATAGACGCGACACTTGGGGAGCTTGCCGCGGAGTTGTGTGACCCCCTGGGCGGTGACACGGGTTGATTTCGCGTAGATGCGACGCAACTGCGGGCATTGCACCAGCTGCTTGAGCCCCGCGTCATCGATGTCGGTTTCGTTGATGTAGAGTGACGTCAAAGCGGGATGTCCGGCCAGTTGCTGCAGGCCCGTATTTGTGATCGCGGTCTGCGACAAGTGGAGGACCTTGAGGCTTTTCAGGGATTTGAGATGCGCTATTGCCCGGTCGCCAATCCCCGTCTGGGAGACCCAGAGTGTTTCCAGCTCTGTCAGGTTTTTCAAGGGTGCCAGATGTTCATCGCGGACCGACGTGCGATCGAGGCCCAGGCTGGTCAGACGCGTACAACCAGCCAACGCGGTGACCGTCGCCGCGTCGACCGGTGTGTCACGTAGCCACAACGTTGAGAGCATGGCAAATTGGTCCAATACGGCGATCTGCGTTCCGTAGACTCGTGTGCCGACGAGGTGCAGTCTCTCAAGATTGGTGAGCTGGGTTAAATGTTTCAGACCGACGGCAGTGACCGTGGTGCGATCGAGCCAGAGTTCACGCAGTTGAGGGAATTGCAGATGGGACAGGCCAGCATCGGTAATGCGCGTATCGTCCAGTCCGAGTGATTCCAGCTGCTTTAATTGCGCCAGACGCTTCAGATCCGCGTCGCGGATCGGTTGGTGCTGCAAGGACACGTGTGTCAGGCCCGCCATTCCTTTCAGATGAACCAGGCCGGCGCCGGTCACGCGCGAACGCCCCAGAAAGAGTCGTTGGACGCTCTGCATCGACGATAACCAGACCAGTCCCCGATCCCCAACACCGGAACGTTCCAAGGAGACGAAAACCACGCCCGGCAATCTGGGGAGGGCCTGCACTCCGCGGTTTCCGCCAACCCATTCCTCATTGAGGTCGATCCGCAAGCGTCCATTCTGGAGTTTATAGACGCGGCCACCTTGACGACGGATGGCACGTGTCATCCGCCGGGTTTGTTTGTCTCCGAGTTCTGCCAGGACGGACGCGGCGCGGCGGGCACTGGATGTCGATGAAGAGGCCAGTTCTCTGAGGGCCGCTTGGGCCGGTTTCCAGGTTTCCGGATCGATCGATAAGGACAGCTCTTCCAGGATGCTGACGGCGCGTGCGCGGCTTTCGCTTTGAGAAGATGTGGCGGCGGATTGGAGTGCGAAAATAGCCTGTGGACCAGCAGCCAGGAGTTTTCGGGTTGCCTGCTGTCGTTTGGAGAACTCCCGCGCTGAGAGCGCCTCCAGCCAGGTTTTGATTTCAGACGAACGGGTGGGGGCTGCGCGGGCGGTCGGTAGCTCGTTCTCGCCGCTCGTGTCCTGTGGGGCAGCGAGCATCGCATTCCACACCAGTAGGACCGCCCAGGCGACGGCGTGGTTAAACTGCTTGCGAACGAGTGACAGCATACCGTCTACCTGCTGTGATGCGGGCCGCGAGGACGTCTGGTCGACTCCAGCTCGAACCGACGAGGCGAGTGGCTCCCGATCGGGCGTCTGTTTTTCCGGGACGGGCTCTGCCGCCACTCTAACCGCAACGCGGACATCGACGCAAGCAAGTTCGGGCCGGACACGCTGGCAGGATGAGCTGGCGACCGCGCGGCGCTCGTGGTGGCGGGTGACGTCGCTGCGGGGAGGGAGTTATACTCCACCGCAGCGTGGAAAAAGCCCTGGTTGCGGAGGGAGTCGAAGCGGTGGCGATGCAGTTGGCACTTTACGGC
>PAQH01000012.1 GCA_002709225.1 Planctomycetaceae bacterium | reverse complement strand
ATTACTTTGTCTTTGATTTCAATGACAAAGTACTGAATTTCCACTTTTCCGGAAAAGTGGAAATTCAGTACTTTGTCATTGAAATCAAAGACAAAGTAATGAATTTCCACTTTTCCGGTAATGCGGAGACAGGAAAGGGAGATCTAAATGCAATGTACAGCGCCATTGAAGTAATTTCTACTCTATTAGTAGATCCACAAAAGAAACTGACCAGCCAGTGGTCTAAAATCAAAGGGCATCGGATTTGATTAGTTAGGTTAATTATAAGAGCAGGACTTTGATTGATCTACATTTTCTTTCGAATGCATATCAAATTCAACTAGATTTAGATATTACAGAAGGTGCCAAGATCAGACACTATTTTATATTTTATTTGTTCTTCGCTTGGTAGATATTAAGTTGTATTGTGCAGTAATCTAAGAATTTGCTGTTTTATAAGATGAAAAATAAAGAATTAGGCTGATTAGACTTTAACATTCTACTTAATATTCTTTGTTAAAGATCGATAATAGTGGAAGTCATCCGAAGTTTATCTGGAGTGTGTGTTTTCCTAGAAAAAAGAGACTGGCACTTTAAACTAATAAATAGGTAGTCTATTCAAACTGTTGGGCTTTGTTGCAAATCAAGCAACCTTCAAAGCCATAAACCTCATAAAGCTACGGAATTGTGAGTAATTTGTTCTGTTTATATGAGGTACGTGTATAGGAGAATAATTAATCAAAAAATGGGCACAGTGTTAGTTACTGGTGGTGCTGGATATGTAGGTAGTGTTTTAGTACCGAAGTTGTTGCATGCGGGCTATCGGGTTAAGGTCTTAGATCTATTTATTTATGGTGATGATGTCCTTTCAAGTGTTAAGTCTCATCCTCTTTTGGAAGAAATCAAAGGCGATATTAGAAATCAAATTTTATTAGCTGAAGTTTTGCAGAACTGCGACATAGTAATACATTTGGCTTGTATATCTAATGACCCCAGTTTTGAACTCGACCCTGCTTTGGGAAAATCGATTAACTATGACTCCTTTGTGCCATTGGTCAATATCTCAATAAAAAGTGGTGTTAGGCGTTTTATTTTTGCGTCATCTTCAAGTGTATACGGAGTCAAAGAAAACGCGAATGTAACCGAAGATTTACCCCTAGAACCG
This sequence comes from Planctomycetaceae bacterium, assembly GCA_002709225.1. GTDB lineage: Bacteria > Planctomycetota > Planctomycetia > Pirellulales > Pirellulaceae > UBA9264. Next base: position 23,156 of record PAQH01000012.1, on the reverse strand, counting down.
CTAACCGATTATTCTAAATATAAAGCCCTGTGTGAAGAAATCCTGTTGTCAAACCAATCGTCAAACTTTGTTCCAATTATTGTTCGTCCGGCCACTGTGTGCGGTTATTCCCCACGCTTGAGATTAGATTTAACGGTCAATATTTTGACTAATCATGCTGTCAACCGAGGGCAGATCACGGTTTTTGGTGGAAGTCAGAAACGGCCGAATATCCATATAAGTGATCTGACAAATTTGTACGTTACCTTACTGGGATTACCTAGCGAACTAGTATGTGGAAAAATATGGAATGTTGGATATCAAAACTATCGAGTTAGCCAAATTGCTGAGATTGTGAAAAATGTTGTGGGAAAGAAAAATGTTGATATTATGACTACACCAACTGAGGATTTACGATCATATCATATATCCTCAGCCTTGATTGAAAAAGACTTAGGTTTCAAGCCTCAGTATTCTATAGAGTCTGCAGTTCAAGGTCTGGTTCAAGCATTTCGGGAAAATAAAATCCAAGACCCTTTTGATAATTTGAATTATCATAATGTCAAAATGATGAATGCTATTCGGCTTTCCTAAACTTTGAAGTTATCAGATCACATAACGGTTGCGGTTCCCCTTCGTATCAGTTTTGCAGGGGGTGGTACTGATCTGCCAATTTTTTATAAACGACGAATTGGATCTGTACTAAACACAAGTATCAATAAGTATATCTATATTACCGTAAAAAAACAGAATGTGCTGTTTGGTGCCTCCTACCGCTTGAATTACTCCGATACAGAAATTGTTGAGGACATAAGTCAAATAAAAAATGATATAGCTCGTGAGTGTCTGAAACTTTTGCCGGTTCCTCCTCCCCTTTATATTTCTACTATTGCTGATTTGCCTGCGAGTAGTGGTTTAGGATCCTCGTCTTCCTTCGCCGTTGGGTTGCTAAAGTCTTTACATATGTTACGAGGTGAAACGGTTGATGTCATGCAAATTGCCGAAGAGGCTTGTGAAGTTGAAATGTATAGATTAAATCGACCGACGGGGAAACAAGATGCCTACGCGGCCGCATGCGGTGGTATGAATATTTTTCGTTTTTTCCCGGATGAAAGTGTCAGATGTATACCAGTCGTTTCTGATCAAAATAGGTTGAACTTTTTCTTTTCACATCTATTGATGTTCTGGACAGGTATTACGCGTGATGCAAGCAAAATTTTGTCTGACCAAACACAAAGTATTGATCAAAAATTTTCAACCCTTTGTGAAATGGCTGATCAAGTTGATATTCTTCACCGGATAACGAAATCTTCATTTTGCCCAATTGAAATCGGAGCAATTCTTCATAGAAACTGGGTGATGAAGAAAAAGTTGTCGACTCTGATTTCGAGTCCAAAAATTGATCAATGGTATCAACTCGCTAAGGATGCAGGGGCTTACGGTGGAAAGATTTGTGGAGCTGGCGGCGGTGGTTTTCTGGTATTCCTAGCACCTATTAAAGCACACGACTCAATCCGTCTTGCTCTATCGGAATTAATCGAAATAAAAATTAACTACGAAGAGGATGGTGTTCAAAACATTTCATCTTTTTCTAGATAAGCATAATTTGGTAAAGACTGCGAGCCCTTTTCAATTTTTAGAAAAAATAGTCAATGTGCTTACAAATGGAGCTAATCTTGTTTATTCTCCCGTTTTTAAACATATTCAAGAACCAGTATTTTTCGATAAAAATTTATGAGTGTTAATGCCAATATTCGTCAGGTTGTGGTCTTGGCGGGAGGTCGAGGTGAGCGACTAAGACCTCTTACAGATAATTTGCCGAAGCCAATGGTACCTGTTAATGGAGTTCCGTTCCTAGATTATTTGATTGAATCAATCAGATTGAATAAAATCGAAAAAATACTTTTTCTGCTTGGTTATAAATCAGATCAAGTAATTCAGAGATATGGCGTAGAAGTTGGTGGTATGAAGGTAGAATATTCGGTTGGAGATGTTAATGACCAAACAGGAAAAAGGTTACAAGAAGCTTACAGCAAACTCGATGAAAACTTTTTGCTGATCTATGGAGATACTTTTTGGCCTTTTGAAATTGGTCCAATGATTGAGTCTTATAATAGAAATGAAACTAAAGTGTCAATGACTGTTTTTACAAATACAGAAGGCACTGGTGAATATGGATTTGAAAATAATGTGTGTGTCGCTTGGAATGGTTTAGTTCAGCTTTATGATCCTAGTCGATCAAATTCCAATAACAATGGAATGGATATTGGCTATTTCATAGTTGATAAAACTGTAATCCCTGAAAATGACAATAGTAACTTCTCTTTCCAAGAAGACCTTTTGCCTTTATTAATTCAAAAAAAAGATGTGAATTCTTTTTTGACAGACGAACAATACTATTACATTACATCAGTCGGAAATCTGTCAAAATTTCAAAAAATTGTTTTAGAAAAAGAGTTTCAACCGGTCAGTTTTGTGAATCAATAATGAATTTGATTTTCGAATGAGTGTTATATTTCTGGATCTTAATTTTTGGGTGCCGATTCAAGGTTTTTACTGGCTGAGGTAAATATGATTTTGAAAATTATTGATGAATGCCGAATTTCTGGTTCCTCGAATTTATTACCAATACTTAATCTTGGAACACAGCCACTTGCTAACTCATTGAAAAAATCTCCTATGGACTCGGAAGACAAATTTCCTCTCTCAATTTCGTTTTGTCCTGATTCTTCGCTTTTGCAATTGAATGAAACGATCGATAAGAAGACTTTGTTTAAAAACTACATTTGGGTAACGGGAACTTCAAAAACAACAAAGAGATATGCTAGTAAATTATATAACCAACTAATCCAAATTGCCGCACCAAGTAGAACCGATTTCATTCTAGAGATAGCATCCAACGACGGTACTTTTTTGCAGCCATTTATCAAAAATTACTACACTAATGTTCTAGGTGTTGATCCTGCAGTAAATATTGTTCAAAAAGCAAACGAATGTGGTATTCCAACTTTGTCGGCGTTTTGGAACTCGTCCTTGGCGGAGGAGTTATTGGTAGACCGAGGAGCAGCTAAAATAATATTGGCTAGAAATGTTGTTCCTCATGTAAGCAATCTATCTAGTGTAATCGAAGGTATAGCTACCCTGTTAGACGAAGGTGGTATTGGTGCTATCGAGTTCCATGATGCGGGTAAAATCCAATCGGAACTTCACTACGATTCCATTTATCATGAACACCTGTGTTATTTTTCTATACAATCAATTACGTTCTTACTAAATCTTTTCAATTTAATCCCATTTCATATAGAGCCGAGTCTTATAAGCGGGGGATCATGGGTGATTTTCTTTAGTAACAAACAGAAAGAAACTAGTTTTGCTCTACAGCGTGCAGTTGACTTGGAGTTACAGAATAGCGTTAATTCTATAGAAAAGTGGGAAAATTTTGCCCGCCTAACACTAAAACACAAAGACCACACTTTGGAGATGTTTAATTCAATATATGGAAAGAAAGTTGTAGGGTTTGGGTCTTCTGCCCGAAGCCAAACTTACTTGAATTACTGTGGAATTGATAACAATTATATTTCCGCAATCATTGACAATAACCCAATGAAGCAGGGGCTTTTTACGCCTGGATCATCTATACCAATAGTTGATATAAAATCTGGATTAGGCTTAAACCCCGAAATAATTGTCATATTAGCTTGGAATTTTCAAGAAGAAATAATCTCTAGTTGTTTATCTGCAGGTTATAAGGGAAAGTTTATGTCACCGCTTCCAAACAAACTCCACTATGTCGAAAAATCATGAAATTTATCGAGCAAAAATTAGCTGGTTTGTACCTCATCAGCCCCGAACCTTATGAAGATAAGCGAGGTATCTTCCGTCGCCATTTTTGTCAGAGAGAATTTTCTGAACATCATTTGATGGTCGACATAAAACAGTGCAATATATCGGAAAATACGAAGGAATTTACTTTGCGTGGCTTTCATTTTCAATCACCTCCGTTTGGTGAAAATAAACTTATATCCTGTATTAGGGGGAATATTCACAATATTGTTCTAGATGTTCGTCCAGAGTCAAATACTTATCTGAAATGGCAATCATTCGAACTCAGTGAAAAAAATCGATTAAGTTTATATATTCCTTTGGGATGTGCCAATGCATTTCTGACAAAGCAAGAAAATACATGGGTGTTGTATTATCACTCAGAATTTTTTACTCCTAAAGCTGAATGTGGGATTAAATATAATGACCCAATGTTTAATTTTGATTGGCCTGCTGACCCCACAGTTATTTCTGATAAGGACGCAAACCTCCCGCATTTTAATCAACTATATGGAGATCTTAATGGAGCGAATTCGAATAGCTAAGCCTTGGATTAGTAATCTAGAAATAAGCTATGTTCAGGATGCAGTATCTAATGGATGGGGAGAAAAATGTTATACCTACATAAAGAAGTTGGAAAAGAGATTTTCTGAATATTTAGGAATAAAGCATGCGGTTGCGACTTCAAGCTGTACTGGTGCAACTCACATGGCTTTAGTTGCTATGGGAGTTGGTGCAGGAGATGAAGTTATCATTCCTGAAACAACATGGATTAGTTGTGCTTCAGCTGTCATTTATGCCGGCGCAAATCCAGTATTTGTAGACATCAAAGAAGACACTTGGTGTATAGATCCTGACAAAATTGAGCGAGCAATCTCACCCAAAACGAAGGCTATCATGCCCGTCCACATATACGGAAATGTCGCTGAGATGAACGAAATAATGGATATAGCGACAAAGCATAATATCCAAGTAATTGAGGATCCAGCGGAGGCTCTGGGCGCTGAGTACTATGGTAGAAAGGTTGGTTCGATTGGTGGTTGTGGGGTTTTCTCGTTTCACGGCACAAAAATGGCCACCTCAGGAGAAGGCGGAATGTTTGTCACTAACGATGATGAGCTTTTTAATAAGTTTTCTGTATTACACGATCAAGGGCGAGTTAGTGAGGAAAAAAGAATGTTTTTTCCTCACCATATAGGATACAAGTATAAAATCTCTAACTTACAAGCGGCATTAGCATATGCTCAAATTGAACGAATCAGGGAGTTAATTCAGAAGAAAAAAGAAATTTTTAACTGGTATAGCCAATCGTTTAGCAATTTTGATAATGTTAAGCTGAACTATCAACAAAAATATGCAAAGTGCTGCTATTGGATGCCAATTTTGATTTTTGACAAACCGATTAACATTGACCAAAGTGGAGGATTAATCGAGCATCTCGATAATCATGGTATTGATAGCCGTCCTTTTTTTTATCCTCTTTCTTCGTTACCTATGTTTCCTAAACAGCAGCAAAATTCGGTGGCGTATGATCTGTGTAAACGCGCTATTAACTTACCAAGCCCTTTCTGCATTACGAAAGAAGAAGTTAATTATGTATCCAAAATGGTGATGTCTTTTTTGAATAATTCAAATTGAAGAAAAAATTGTAGGACAATGGACGAGGCTAGAGTCTGATGAGGATTTGCAGTAAGAGTACCTTCCAGGCTGTGGTTTCGTTCGATAGCAGTTCTGTTTCAGTACTCTTTGATTTCCTTCTATTTTTATACTTTAGTAAAGTTGATTTTCGATGTAAGTTCGTGAAAAAATGTCTAATAATTCGTTTTTTGTGGTAGGAGATGGTATTTTAGGGGAAGGAAAGTCTGCTCTGAAAAAGTATTTGAACTTTCGTGGTTTAGTTCGTTTAACGATAAATCTTCAACCAGATTTAAATTCATAGTGTAACATATAATCATTTATCTTGGACCGTGGACCTTTGTTCATTCGTTTGGACATATTGAGTTAGTTTAGTATTGATCTTGAAACAAAATTCGCAGTGGCATTTACGCCCACCATTTAGTTTTCGAGTCGTTACCTCAGATACGTCAAAGCTTTTAGGTCGTATATATGACCAGTAAATCTGCGTTATTGAATTTTTATTAATCTGGTATGTACGCCTTTTAATTATACAAAAAACGTTGAAGAACCCACATTGTGCGTCTGATTAATATTCCTATTTGTTAATTTTTAAGCCTAATGGACATGCAAATGAAGCATTCACCACTAAGAAAGTACGTTTTAACTAAGGAAAACAAAGATTACGATAAATTGTCGGAAATCAGTCTGTGTTGGGCAAAAGCTTCAATTGAAAATAAACTTTCATATGAAATTGATTGGCTCGGAATCCCTGTCATCCAATCTCCAGAAGACTTGATTCTTGTGCAACAAGTTATTTATAACGTAGCACCAGACTATGTCATAGAAACTGGCGTAGCACATGGTGGCTCGCTAATATTTTATGCGTCAATATTGGAAGCTATCGGGCATGGTACCGTTATTGGAATTGATATCGATATAAGAAAGCATAATCGCCAAATTTTAGAAAAACACAGATTGTTTAAAAGGATCGAGCTAATCGAAGGGGATTCAACATCTCAAGAAGTTGGGGAAACAGTACGTAAAAAAATCTCACCTCGATCTAAAGTTTTAGTTTGTCTTGATTCTAATCATTATAAAGATCATGTGTTAAAAGAATTAGAGATTTATAGCAATTTCGTGGGCATTGGAAGCTACATAGTAGTGTTTGATACGATAACATCATTGATGTCTGAACATGGTGTGTGCGACCCCTCTTATATCAATAATGGGCCTAGAGAAGCAATCGATGTTTTCTTACAACAGAACCAAAATTTTCGAATTGATGGCGAATTTAATAAACTTTTTGTTTCCTATAGTCCTGATGGTTATTTAAAGAGAATTTCATGAAGTCGTTCGTATTTCTCTAAATAATCTTATCCTGCAGCCAATCCATATTTGGTTGAGTTATCTGAGATTTCGTGAATTTATACAGATAATATTGATCTGGACTGATCTGATAAGTTTTTTTGCAAAAAGAATAAGATGTAAGCAATTAGTGATTTATCTATAATACCACTGACTTGTGAGTGCAGGAGAATTCCACATTTTTATTAAAAGTTAACGGTGTAAGAAAAATAGGTTTCTGCTTACCGCTATACAATTCATTCTAAAAAACGATTTATCTATTTTTCATTCAGTAACGTATTAGTCCAAAGAATACACAACTCTCTTATAATAAACCCTCAAACGTAATGAAAAATATTTTAGTAACTGGAAATCTTGGTTATATTGGTACAGCACTCACAAAAATGTTAATCCAGCTTAAGTACAACGTGGTTGGATTCGATTCCGATCTTTATAGGTATTGTTCTGCAAATGATGATCTGAAAAATTTGAGACAAATAGAAAATTTTAGACAAGTAAAGAAGGATATTCGCGATATCTCATTAAAAGATTTGGAAGGTATTGATAGTATCATTCATTTAGCTGCGCTTTCTAATGACCCGCTTGGTGAACTTAACTCGGATCTTACCCACGAAATTAATTACACTGCAACGATTCAATTAGCCAAAATGGCCAAACTCGCGGGAGTTCATCGTCTAGTGTTTGCTTCTACACAAAGCATTTATGGTATTTCTGATAAAAACACGCCTTTAGCAGAGAACGATCAGATCCGGCCGATTACTTGTTATGCAAAATCAAAGTGGAAAGCTGAGATTGAACTAAAAGATTTATCTGCTAACGATTTTGTAACGACTAGTTTGCGTCCTGCTACGGTATTTGGTCCTAGTCCTCGAATTAGGTGTGACGTTTTGCTGAATAACTTAGTTGGGTACGCCTTTACGACGGGAAAAATTGAAATTAAAAGTGATGGTAGGCCTTGGAGACCAATTATTCACGTAAATGATGTTTGTCGTGCTTTCTTAGCGTGCATTATTGCGCCAAAAAGCCTAATTAACGGTGAGTCATTTAACGTTGGTGTACCTAATGGCAATTACACAGTAGCTCAATTGGCAGAAATTGTTAACCGTCTAGTACCAAACACGGAAATTATTTTCACACATACTCACATAGACTCTAGGACATATCAGGTGAACTTTGATAAGATCTCTAACATGTTATCTGACTACTACCAGCCAGGTATGGATGTCATGCGAGGAGTCAATGAATTACTAGATTTTTATAGTAACATTGAGCTTGATTATAAAGACTTTGAAGGCAAAAAATTTATTAGGATCAAACAATTAGATTTCTTATTGAATTCGGGGCAACTGAGACCCAGCCTTCGATGGAACTGAAATCTGGTTCATTATAGTGAATAGTGTGTTCGGTATTAATACTAAATTATTCTTTGCGTCGTGCCTCAGGGACTTAAGTTGATCGCTTGAAATAAAATAAACCTTTAGTCAAACGTTGATTTTAATATAGTGAATCAACGTATTGGTGGACGTCCATAAACGTTTTCTAATAATGGTCGATTGGATATTATTGGGAGAGCCACCTATGCGTTGCTGATGTACATTTTAAAAACTAAGTTAGTTTTCATCTAGCCATCATATAGAATGAATGTAGAGTTCTAGCTTTTAGATTAGTAAGATTATTGGAGTATTTTAGACTATTCCGATTTTGAAGATAACTTATATTACTCTTTACGAGAAAGTGATAATATTATGCAACCACGCCCTCGATTTTCAGTTGTAATTCCTACCCGTGAACGTTGTGAGACACTCGAATATTGCATTAAAACGGTACTTAATCAAAATTACGACGACTTTGAGTTAATTGTTATGGATAATTGTAGTGAAGATCAGACGAAAGAAGTCGTTTCCAAGTTTGATGATACAAGAATTAAATACTTTTATTCTGACCAACGACTATCTATGCAAGATAATTGGGAGTTAGCTCTGTCTCATGTGAAAGGAAAGTTCACAATTTATATTGGTGATGATGATGGCCTTATGCCGAATGCTTTAACTGGCGCATCTAAGATAATTGATAATTTTAAAAATATTAAGATTATTAAGTGGTGCTCGGGCTACAATTATTGGTGGCCCAACGTTTTAGTTGAAGGTAATGAAAACGTTCTATTTATAAACTTTGGCAACCAATTTAGGTTGATTAATTCTAGGCAAAAACTTCTTTCATATTACCAACGGCCGTCCGATGACCATACACTTCCAATGATTTATCATGGTTTCGTTGAAACTGATCTAATTCGTTCAATAGAAGCTAAACATGGAGGATATTTTTTGGTTTCAGGAGTCGATGTTTTTTCTGGTCTAATGAATGCTTATTACACGGATTCATATATATTCTCAGATATGCCATTCTCTATAGTTGGAGTTTCAGGAAAGAGTAATGGAACAGCCCATTTATTTAAGGGTAAAAAGGGTGCGCAAATTCGCAAAGAAACGAGTGAAGAGTATGGTGTACAAGATCCGAATGAGTTACTCCACCCAGAGTTAAAAAACACTAAAAGCCACAATCCACAACTATTTGTTGCAGATAATCTTCTCCGCTTTAGAGATTTACTCCAGCTTGATCCTAACATATTTTCTTTTGATAAGTTGCACTTACTAAATATGATGACGTATACTGTTCATTTTGATCCCGATGGGTATGAAGAAACCATAAATACCATAAAAAAAATAGCAAAAGAATGGGATGTTCCCGAATCCGCGATCACTTTTCCAGCCAAGGGCGTTAGGCAGAGACCACCATGTGGTCCTCAATATTTACCAAATGGACAATGTCATACATTGATTGTTGACGGGAATTTGGCTGGAATCTCAAATGTTTACGACGCAACAATCTTAACGAGTTCTCTGACTGGAAAAACTATGAATTTTGTAAGTTCCACTCAAGAAAGTTCTACCAAGAATGAGCAGACGGCTCCAGAATTACCAAAACAGTCTTATACCACTTACAATCCCCAGTGAGTGTGAATGGTCATCGAAAATGAATCTACCGATGTTTTGAAAGAATATAATAAAATATTTAGTCGTTGATCAATGATTAACTACGAGTTCAGGTTTTGTTGATGATAGTGTGATGTGAAATGTCTTTTTGATCACGATAATATTTGATTGTTTCACTAGGCTAACTTTGCCTATGCTGCTGTTTTGAATAATTTTTAGAAACTCCCGCCAAAGAAAAATATCGACAGTCGGCCGTCCTGACCTTAATCTGTTTGGATGCTGTTCTAGACTTGTTTGTTTCCTTATTGGGCTTTGCCTGATGAAAGTATAGAGTTTTTTGGGGTTAAATTATAAAGATAGAAAACTAATGATTTACCTGATGACGAATTCCACATTTTAAATAAAGCTGGAGTTGTCTGGGTTTTAATTAAGCTTTGATAAGAAACAATTAAGAGGAAAAACAGCAAAGGTTTCGGTGAAAATGATAGGTAAACGCCACGATACTAAGTTTGTTCCTTTGTATTTCCAAAATGAATAGAAATAGGACTGTCCCCATATCAACCAAGTTTCAATTCTACGGGAGTAAGATTTAAAGAAGGGCTAAATAGAATTGGAATCCTCTTCTTGGAGTTTGTAATTGGCATCTATGAACTTTTTATCTTCTTAATTTTGAATGATTCTTATTAAGATGTAAATAGCATTGTATCAATCTTCCGATTTAATAGTATCAAATAAGAAATTAGTGATTCGAAAAACTGGCAGGAGATATCAAACCAAATTTGCTGTCAATCTAGTGTATATACATGTCAACAGGTGATCCATTATTTCAAATGATCTGTATGAATTATTTCGATTTCTACGTCTAATTCCACTTATGGGGCGATAATTGTTGAATTGGCCATTGAATTTAAGGCACATTCATTGTTCAAGCATTGGCATACCTAACCAGAAGATTAATGTTCGCGTTTATAAATCTAATTTTTCAATTTCTATTCATTGTATTCCGGTTTTTCAATTGTCAAGTCATGTTTATATATGTAGTTGGACATCAAAGTAGACAGGTGCGGGTCTCGAAAAAGATCCCTAAACAGCACGTTCACCAAACAATAGTCCAAATCTGATTTGCTTCTTGTATCTAAATTGAGATTTCTGATCCTTTTTAGTATATTATAAGGGGAACCTCGATTCTATTTAAGTCAAGGGTCATGTCAACAAATTAAAGCCTAAAGTTACCTGTCTGAGACCTATTCATAAAATCTCATGATATTTAAAATTCTAGGTTATTGGAATCAACACATTAATCTAACACTTTTGTTGATTATTTTGTTTGTTTCAAATTTGAGTCGTAATATTTCCCGCATGACGATATTAGAGGGTTGTGGATTATTAGAGGGTTGTGGATTGATCATTTATGAAACAATAAAGTGAATAACAGTATGTCTAAATTCGAAAGACAAAACCTCAGATTTACAAGTGAAGATGATATTAGTCCACTAATATCAATGCTGAAGGGAAACATACCAATAAAAACTATTATAGATATTGGTTGTGCTGACGGCACTTTTAGCTTAACATGTTTGCTGATTAATCCAAATTTCAAAATTTTAAATATAGATGCACAAACTACCTACGAGGAAAATCTAAACTACATAAGTCAAAAGCTAGGAGGTTATCACCGTATAACAGGTTTATCGTCTTTTTCAGGTAAAATGAAATTTGGCCTTTTACCTGACCATGAGCAGTCTATGCCGTATTGGTTTGGTAATAGTGGAAAAAAATCTGATGAAGAAATAGATTGTACTACTCTTGATTTACTAATGGAGGAACTGGACCTTCCTACACCGTATTTTATAAGAATGGACATCGAAAATAGTGAATTCCATGTTTTGCAAGGTGCGACAGCAACATTAACAAAAACGGCAGGTATAATACTGGAGCAGCACACAATCTTGAACGGTGATGCGGGTAATTTCTTAGATCGGTGTAATTTTTTGGCTAGTAGAGGATTTACTCTATTTGATATACTGAGACGTAGTTATCATCCAACTCAACCTGCATATTTAATGTGTTTTTTCCCTGTTTTTCTAAATTCTAAATATGATTTTCGGTATAAACAGAAGCAAGATATTTCGGAGGAAAAAGCCAATGTTCTTCAAATGCAAAAAAGATTAGAACAAGAAAGAGAATCTAAAATTCAGATTAACCAAGAAATTATTGAATATATTCTAACAAAGCAGAAAGTTTAACAGGAGCATACATAGGTTATTCATTCTAATATTTCAATGGTTTGCTACCAAGATCTCGTTGTCACAAGTATATTTTTTAAAGGGTAGTCGAATTTCGTTATAGCTTGGGAATTCTTAGGTGAAGCAAAATTAACAATTAATTTTCATACCAAGTAAAAATGTGCGGCTATTGCTGCTTTAGAACCGGCAACGACGGATTAGCTAAACTTTAATTTTAGTAAGGTTAAAATACCAGCATGATATTGGGTTTAAATTTCGGGCATGATTCTGCGGTCTCAGTTATAGATTCAACAGGTAAGTGTTTGCTTAACTACACCAGCGAAAGGCATTGTCGAGTTAAACATGCTTCAGGCCTTAAGTTATCTCTTATAAAAAACGCTTTAGATTCTATCAATATTCAAGCGTCAGATATTACATTTGTAGCCATAACCTCTACCCAATGTTATGAATTAATTATCGAGAATGACATTGACGATGAAGAAATAGACATCGTGTACGGTCATACTGACAAACATCCCATGAATCATCCAATTCCAAATTTACATACCCATGATAAAATGATGATAACGGATGCAATTAAACAATGCTGGATAGATGAAAAAGAATATTACTTGAACTTGTGTCAATTTGCTGATCCATTTAGCAACAGAATGAATTATTTCCCTTATCTGTCATGGTATGGGGAACCTGAAGTTTGGAATAAACCACTTAAGTTAGATGACATTAGGAATACAGATTATTCAGGGATAATTCAAAATAGTGAATTCCAAAAGCTATTTTCATACCCTTGCAGGCTTAAAATTTTTGGCGAATCAATACCAGCATATTCAATTCAACATCATATGTCTCATATAGCCTATGCATTTTATTCATCTGAGCAAAGTGAAATGATGATTTTGAGTCATGATGGAGGATTTTACAACGGTGGTCCGAATAATGGATTAATATGTTACGGACATGAAAATAAGATATATCCCATTACCCCTCACCATTTACGAGTAGGTGCCTTTTATGATCAAATCGGTGTACACATAGGCTTTAAATTGCTGGGTAGTGCCGGGAAGGTTATGGGTTTATCTGCCTACGGAAAACCGAAATACTACCATAAAAAATTTGTAGGTAATTATTTCGACAATAAATCTTGTTCTGAAAAATCTCACGTTATTGAAGTTTTTTTAAGAGAATCTCACGAAAAAGCCTCCATAAATAATGCTAATTACCTACAGGTAGAGGATATAACTGTTGGTTTTAAGGCTGACTTGGCTGCGTCTATTCAAAAAATATTGGAAGAAACAATGTTAGAGGTAACAAGCCTTTGTTCAGACATAAGATACAAATATTTCAGTAGGTGCAAGGGGTTGGCAATAAGCGGAGGCACAGCATTAAACTGCCCGGCAAATTCCTTGATTTATCAGTCAGGTTATTTTGATAATCTCTTTATTCCACCAGCAGTAGATGATTCAGGATTAGCCGTAGGCGCGGCTAAGTACCTTCACTACCATATACTTGATTCAAAAAGAAAAATTGGAAATGGTAAAAATATCAATAAATCCGTAGCTTACTTGGGGCGTTCCTTTACCGAGCATCAAGTTCAACAATACCTTAACGAAAATAACATTGAGTATATAACTGACACCGATTGTAAAAAGGCGGTTGAACATCTAATCAGGGGTGGAATATGCGGTTTTTTTTCTGGTAGAAGTGAGCATGGGCCAAGAGCTTTAGGAAGTAGGACGATTCTTGCGGACCCAAGAGTGAAATCCAATTGGGAAAAAACTAACATAGTAAAAAAGCGGGAAAAATGGAGGCCATTTGCACCTATTGTGCTCGAGGATAAGGTAGATGAATACTTTTTTGCTTGTCCATATGATTCTCCTTTTATGTTGTTCAACGGATTAGTAAAATCCGATCTCGTGCCAAGTGTGACACATGTGGATAATTCATCTAGAATTCAAACTGTTAATAACGAAACAGGAAAAATATATGACTTATTAACTACATTTTTCGAGGAAACTGATTGCCCCATACTTCTCAACACTTCTTTTAATGGTCCAAGTGAGCCGATAGTTGATTCCGTCGATGACGCTGTGAATAGTTTCAAAAGATTGGACTTGACGGGCCTATGGATAGAAGGTTTTTTTCTCGACAAAGGAAATTGAACCCCTGGATTAAGTACTTTTTTAATTTTTACCAAATATTGTTCTAAACTCAGCAAATCTGGGTATCTTTGTAGCCTTTCTACTTTAGTACCCTAATCTTGGGTGTTACATTTTAGAATTACTGCTTTTGTCTGTTTATAAGTTTTTGACCGATAAAACAAATCAGCCCCGTAGTTACTAATTTTTAATGGATGAGATCTCTTTTTTACTACTAATAATTGTGAAAACGTGCGTTGTTTTTACTTTAGCAGTGCCTAACATTAAATTGGTAGGTAGTATCCTGATCCAAGCTCATTTATCTAATGTTTGTTATAAAACAAATACGTAAATACCTATTTTTCCTATTCTAATATATCAATACTTGTGATAGCACGTACGATATTCAATTAATGTTGCGACTTATGTTTTCGCCAGCGCCATACTGTTTGTTTTAATTTTGACTCTACAAAAAACAAAATTGGCCGTGGAATGCAAAGGACATTTTTGATTGAGTTTGGTTTTTCGTATCTTCTTCGGAATTTAGCTCTACCAGAGATAAACAATCACATTTGTAAATTAGATAGAGTCTGATATCTTCTATTTTTAGTCGATACAGAACTGATTTATCAGGAAACTCAGTTTATAAACGATAATGAACGGGCCACTTGCAATTCCAATCTCTGTTTTTTGTTGTATAACCCTCATCTTCATCTAACGGAGATTAGAAAAACAAAGATATAACATTTCCCCTAGATTGTGAGGGACCGCAAAAAACTACTAGGCTAATTAAACGAAGTTTACCATACCTTTTTCTTTGAAATACTTTACATATTCATCTACAGTCTGCTTCAATTCAACATCTTCTTGAAAAGAACGGACTGAAGGCATTAAAAAGTCTTTGGTTGGATTTTGACAAAACTCCTCCCAATAATCTTTTTCTAATCGACCTTCAGAAAGCATTTGATGATAAAAGGGCGTTTCATTCAATGGGGATAAAACATTAAAATAGGGTAATCGAATTCCAAGTTCCTCAATTCGCATAGGCAATTCTTGTCGATATTTCTCGGTCTCAATCACAGGAGCACCTATAATAAAATACGCAAGAATGGTAATACCATACTTATCACAGAGCTGGCAAAATTTCTCAATGTGCTTGACTTTGCAACTTTTTTGATAGTAGTGTAGTAATTCATCATCCAAGGCTTCGATTCCCACATGCAAACGTTTACAACCAGCTGCGGCCAGTTTCTCAATCAAGTCTTCCCTCACTTCCACTGTTCCTCGTGCACTCCAGTCAATAGAAATATTGGCATCGATCATTGCATCTCCTAATTTCATTATACGGCCTTTTCTAATGTTGAATGCATCATCAAAGATATGAATAGAAGTAGCTCCTAAGCCGATCATTTCTTGGAATTCATGAATACACTTTTCGGGAGATTTAAAGTTATATTGTTTTTGTTGAACATCACAATATGTACACTTCAGTGGACATCCTTTTGAACTATACATTGGAAGCCTCAATCGACCAACATTAAACAGCATATCTTCGTTAGGTACAATAACGTAATCGTTTAGATCAACTATATCCCTTTTCGGTAAAGGAAGTTCGTCCAGAGGGATTTGTCCACCGTCGAAAATACCCGAAGGGCAACCTTCGCTAAGCCACTTCGGGAAGGTCCATTCACTATCATCAATAAAGACTGCATCTGCTCCTTGACGAATAATTTTCTCAGCATGTAGTTTGGCATGTGGACCACCGACACATTTAATTGATGCGCTTGTTGAATCCAAAACTTGAACCATTGCCCAAGCTCTATAAGTGACTGCTGAGATTCCTAAGACATCAGGTTTGAATTTTTCAATTTCTTCGATTGTTTCGCTGAGGCTGAGATTTAAACTAGAAGCATCAAGAATTTTAAGCTNGTACCTTTCAGGAATATTTGCAGCAATACTAAGTAATCCNAAAGGCATGTATTTTACTGCACTGTTCTTGTAAAATTTGTCGGTGNCTCTATCTTGGACATCACCTTCGTAGGGAAGAACTAATAGAAGAATTNGTTNAATAATCATATNTNTTNGTTTTCAAAAGGAGTTAGGTTTNTATTTTGGNCCAAAATTTAAGACACTGAAAATTTCAGCTTTCCTGAATAGGGATTTATTATNTAGGTATTTTGTTAATAAACCTTCATCAATTAATTGGTAAACTATTCTCAGGTGATTTGGTGTAAATTCACTATTAAAAAAAAGCTTCCCTGTGTGCTTGGGACGAATAGGTTCTATGTACACATTATTAATTAATAAATCAACGAGAGTTAGAGTTGGTTTTAAAGCTTGTCTTATTGTTTTACAAAAAATTTCATGTATAGTATCAGTTTTTGAGAAATCGGTTATTTGCTGATGGTATATTGGCCCATGATCTATTTTTGAATCGATTTGGTGTAATGTTATACCGAGGTGGCCAGGGCACTGATGGTATAATGGCCATAGTAAGGTATTCGATCCTCTGTAGTATGGGTTTAACCCAAAATGTAGGTTTATTATTTTTACTTCACCCAAGCAATTAAGAATACGCGACCTTAGTAAGCCAACCCCAAAAACAAAGACTAAAGATGGTTTTATTTTTTTGATAAAATCAATTATTCTATCTGAGTTAAGTTCAGCTGATGTAGTATATATATACTTTGTATTTTCCTTGAAATTAAATTTATCTTCTGGATAAAAAGTTTGCTCTGTTTGGTCTCTTTTCCTCATGTGGTTTTCAAAAAGCTTTATCGTATCCACATCATATCCTGATTTCTCACTATACTTTCCTGCATAATCTCCTTTAAAATCTTTCTGTATGACAATAGATGAATCACGATATTTATCGAGAAGTAAATTACTTATATATTTATATCTCCTGTTAAAGCCCGAAAAAATCAGTAACATATTTTGATTTATATTTCAATTGTTAGATCTAAGAAGGTTCTAGCCTAACGGCCCCCTGACAAGTTAGTTAGTCTTTTGTAAAAACAATAAAGGATACAGCCTACTACCAATTCGCGAAGTCATTGAGAGTCGCGTTTAAGTTATGCACTTATTTTTTATACTGGTTAGTATTAAGTATCTTTGTTAACACCAGCATTAGTATCCGATGGCGGCATCCGTCTACCTAAACTGTGAGTCAGACAAAAAAGATTAAATTCGCACTCGAACTTACTTCAAAGAAAGATCATCAGAAAAATCACTTTAACTTATAAATGTCTTTTATGATATGAAACCATTCTTCCTTAGGTGTTGTTTGTTTGTTGTGGAAGTTCTCTTTTTTATTTTTAATCTACGAAAAAATCACTAATTTGAAATGAAGTGCGAGAATTAATAAGTCCAAATTATTATTTTGTTAGTCTGAATAGAACATGGTCAAGTTCTCACAGTTAATGTGAATTGTACAGAAAGGTTTCTTTTTCTGCTATTGATACGAAGCTTGAAAAATAGCAGAAAAACTTGCATAGTCAGTATATTTCTTTTAGCTTGCTGTTGATGCATGTCTTAGTAGTTTGCTTGTGTGTGCCGTAGACATCAGACGGCCAATTCCTCTACTATCATCACCGAAAATAGCTAAATTTCGCTTTACATAATCTCTTTGTACTTCACTCAATTTGAGGCGAACTTCCATAGGAAATTCGAGAAAATAATCTGAAATATTTTCAGACTCAAAAGTATTTAAAAATTTAGGAATATCGTAAGGAAATTCACTGGTCACGGGAATATGAGTATCTTTTATAATGTTCGTCGCACGACTTACGTCCCACAGAACCGCGGTATTAAAAAAATCGATCGTGTGGGGCATCTGATCTAATTTAGACTCATATAAAAGGTTAAGAGTTGCTATTTTAACTACTTTGGCTAATTCATCTAGGTGTAGAGTTAGTGCCTCTGCTTTGAATGTATACAGTAGATTAAATCCAATTTCCCCGTTTGTGTATCTCTCGATCGTTCCTGGCTGTTGAATGAAGGTTTTTAGTTCTTTTCGGTCTTTCCATAATTCCCCACCGGTGTGTGCCTGGAAATCGAGAAACACTCGTTTAATCTCATTTTCTTCTTTAAATATTGATTCCGAAATTAGCTCAAGCCATCTGAAAACTGACATGCCATAATCTTTGAGTGCCTTTAGTACGGTGGCAAAAATCACGTCGTTGTGAAAGATCGTAATTATTAAGTGCATTGTTCTGCATTCTAAATAGTCTTCATAGGAAAGATCTTTACTTTCTACACAAACTTCTTCTATGTCAGCAACTTTAATTTTTTGGCCCAAAATTTCGTACGTACCAAATGCTCTTGGTAATACACGTGACTGATATTTTAATCCAAACTCTTTTACTGTTTTTTTTGACCCAAGTTCACTTCCCTTCAAAATCATTAGCTGGTAAGGTACGATCTTATTGAAACCAGCATCTACTGCAGATTGTAATGTCTTGAAATGAGAATCTTTCGTTTCTCCAGGTAACCCTAATATGATTTCGCAATAAGAGTTAGCATCAACGTTCTTTGCTTCTTTCGCTAGTTCCATTAGTTGTTCTGGTGATATGTTTTTGCGCTGAATATTTTCAAGGACTTCCAAATCCAGTGATTGTACAGACCCAGAGAGCCCCATTTGACCGTTGACTATTTTCGCAACTTTCAACACACGTTCTTTTCTATTTTTTCCGGTAGATGTATTGATAAAATCTGGCCAACCATATTCCTTTTGTGAGTTTGATAGTGCTGTGGCAGTCTCAATATCTTCCTTAAACATACCAAAGTTAGAATCCGCAATGTACAAATCACTCCGTCCTCCCTCTTCACGTAGTTTAGCCATTTTTTTGCCGATGTATTCAATTTCTTGTTGAATAAACTCAACAGGAAATCGAGAAATCTTGGCATAATAGTCTAAACCCTCTGTACAAAACGTGCATGTGAAAGGGCATCCACGCTTCGTTTGAAGAAGTGGCCATAGTTTACCATCAAAAAATTCGTCGAATTTACCTGTCAAATATGGAGATGGAACTTCGTCAAGTCTCTTTATACGAGGAGCATAGATAGGTGAAGCCAAAAATTCACCTTTTTTATTTATTGAATGAATTGAAGGTAATTGACCTTTGAGAAGTTCTATGTCTCGATTGTTTTCATTTAAACTCTTTATTAACTGGGTAAAGGTTACTTCTCCTTCATGAACCACATAAAAATCAATTTCTGGATGTTCAACTAGATAATCATGCTGTTTGTCTTCTTCCAAAGGATAATTTGGACCACCCATGACAACAATCGTCTCTGGTTTGATTTCTTTTATGCGACGAGCAATAGCCAAAGACAATTCGCTGTTCCAAACATAATTGCTAAATCCGAGAACTTTTGGGATTCCACTCTGGCAAAGTGCTTGATTCAGCTTTTCAGGATAACGAAATAGCCGAATAGGAGATGAGAAATCCAGCTGCGTTTCTGCGTAAGTCGCAATACAACCAATACCTAAGGGAAATGTATCCGCACCAAGCGATTGGGTGTCCTGGCCTGTGTAAGTGAGGTCTGCTAACCAGACTTCAAAATCAATGTGTGGTTTTCTGATATCATCTGACACAATACAATTCCTACTTATTTAAGTTTATTACACTGAATTATTTTTATTTCCATATTCAGATCAAACACCTACTAAATTATCTAAGTAACAGCAACATGTACAAACAAAGATACGGTTGAAAACAAAAAATAAATACACTCTAACCTTTCTATGTTGTCGAGGATTCGTGTTAGATATTTAGCAAGATTCTTATTTATTTAACTCTATGCAAGCTTAATTCCAGACCGTAGAATGCGATATGATCGAACAAACTTGCTCATTTCCCATGAAATATAACACTCGGTAAATATTGACGATTACCGTCCTCTCACTGAGCGGTGATTCCTGAAAAGCATTCTGGCCCTGAATCCACTGATGATTGTAACAATTTTAATAATCAATAATCAATCAAGGAGCATTGTATTAAAAAAGCATGCTCACTTTGAAGATGTTTAAGTAAGAATAATACGTCCTGAAGAACAACTCATTTTTTATTTGTTGATTTAATTTTTGATATTTTAGCCCTGATTAATTTAGAATTTGAAGTGTAGTGTAATACACAACGCGTTTTCGATTTTAATAACTGAGACCGGTGGAATACAAGTGAGAATCTATATTTTAATTGGATTAGTAAGGTGCTAAAAAGGTTTATGGTCTAATTTCGGAATTACAAATGTACATGACCTTACGAACACATCGTTCGTACCTAATACGTCTAGATTGTCACGAAACAAGATATTATTACAATCTTCTGACGATACGACCTTCTTTGAGAAGGTCGTTATTAAACAGGAACTTCGAACTTGATATTATATTTGTTGGATAATTCAAGATTGTAAAAAGTTTATAAAAAGTCAATTGGCCCAAACAGGTTGAGAATGTCATCCATAATCTGATATTTTATGGCCTAAGGTGAAATCCAACTTTTAATCAGTTTGATTCATTAGTTCTTTTATTCGCTGATTTCCTATTTCGGCTAGCTTATGCTTGGGTTCTTGTGCAGCGACAACATGTTGGGCTTTTTCGGTACATTTCTCACATGTAGCATGGCTATATTTCATCTCTTGTAACTCATCGTGAGAAAATTGGTTGAAGTCGTTGGCAATTGTATCACTCGCTTCGTAGGTTGCACAACAAAGAGCTACAGACCCATCCCAATTAATAGTTGTCAAGTGGCTTCTGGCGTGGCAATCATCGTCTTTATGTTGCCAGGCGAGTTCTGTTCTTTCTTCGTGGCTCAGAATCATTAGCTCATTAACTTGGGCATCTTTTTCATTCAAAGCACCGCCATCTAAATACTTAAGGATCTTACCTAAACCCATGAAATACGCCATATCCATTTCAAATGCAAAATTGAGATCATCCGCAACTTTTTTCATTTGCACTACGTCATCTAGGTTATGACGATAAAGATGAAAATAGACTTCTACTTCAAACTCCTTTTTCAGCCTATCCATGAAATACCTAAGCCTATGCAAATTAGACAAAACCATGTAGATATTGCCTTTAGTATGGGTTTGCTGATAAACCTCTTGGCGATATCCTGAAACAGAAATTCTGAAAAAATCAGGAGCCGAGCGTACGATTGCTCCAATATCTAAATCTACCAAATTAAAATTAGAAGAAACATTACAGGTAAAACCGTACTCTTTAACTTTTTTTATAAAGGCCGGTAGGTCAGGGTGCAAAGTTGGTTCCCCCCAGTTGTACAAACCAATAATAACCTCTTCTGCAACCTTTTCTCCTTCTATTTTATGTAATATCTGATCAAATTTTTCTACTGACATCATTCCTCTACTTCTACCAGAATCTACGTATTCATCTTTTGTATAATTACCAACAGGACAAGAAGGGCACCGCAGATTACATGTACCTACAATATCAATAAGATAGATAAATTTTTCCTTTGGGCTAGGAACGTACTTATGTCTAATCATAGTTGAATCATTTCGAGAAAATTTTTCGCTTCATTTTAATGTTTGGTGAATTCCGCTATGTATCAGGTTCACACAAATTTTATTATTTGAACAAATACATCGTAGAACTTATTTTTGTTAAAGTGTAAATCATTATTGGTTAAAGTAACATGTAAGTTCAAAAAAGAAACATTTCTTTTTGTAGACTGAAAGGAAACTTTCTAACCAAATTTGTATTTTCCTGTTCAGAATTTCTTATTTCTACCAATGGATACTTCGGCATTTAAACTTTTTATATATAGATTGTTTATATTCGCTAATCCTGAATTACTTGAGAAGAGCTGTCACAAAACGGCTTAGTGTGTTCGGACTAACGTACTGACGATGTCCAAGAGTTCTTACCATCATTGCTCCAACGCAATTTCCAATAAATCCGATTAGTCTAGGTTCTAATTCAGAATGTGCACACAAGGATGAAACACCAAAATAAGCACTACTTGCACCTGTAGCATCAACGACTTCCGTTGTAAAGGCTGTTGATTTAAAAAATCCATTTTTCTGGCTCCAATTAAACGAACCTTGATCTCCGAGTGTAATGCTTATTTTTGGACAATTTAGTTTTTTTGATAATTGTGGTATCAAATCTTTTGTGTTGGCTGAGGCCATCCCTAAGGCTAACCTGATTTCGGGCTCATCAGCACAAATATAATCAGCTTTTGAGTATTTTGTCAGTAAATTAGAACCTAAATTATAACTATTCGTCTGAGCCGAAACGGAAAGATAATTATCTAATTGACAGAGAAATTTTGCTAATTTAGCGTTGATAAAGTTATATCCATAGTCGGCAACAATTATCAAATCGTAATTTTGAGACACTTGTTCTAAATATTTGAAGATACTTTGTTCTGTGTTAGTATCGGTTGTAGTTTGGTTACTATTCGTATGTGTCATTTCAAAAATTTGATTGTTTTGTTGATTTCCTAGGGTAAGGAACCGCTTTTTGACCACATAACTTTGAGATAAAGTAAAAAATTTGGTCTGGATATTTGGACCCAATTTTTTTTTAACAAATGACGGATACTCACCCTCTAGATCCATGGAAGTAACAAAGCTGACTTCTTTACAAAATTCATCTAAATGTTTAACAATGCCTGCAGCTCCACCCAAGTGTAACTCTGTATCTTTATATTGTGCATTAACACAAGTAGCCTTATTAGCTATTCCAAGAGGTTGACAAAAAATATACTCATCAATGATTGTTTCGCGAACTACAAGTACTTTCTTTTTTTTGAATAATTCGATTTGTTCAAGGATAAATTCGACATTGTAAGTTTCTCTCAACTTGCTGAGGTAAGATTCGGTTTGTGGTGTGAGAATACTAAAGTATTGATTCAGAAGAGATGTAGAACTATAGACCACCTCCCCTATGAAGGAAATTTGGCCACCAACGTTCTGAACGGCTTCTTTCTCACGTGCAATATAGCCGGTCAGATCTTGCAATTCTT
>PAQH01000011.1 GCA_002709225.1 Planctomycetaceae bacterium | reverse complement strand
CAACTGGAGCAAATA
Organism: Planctomycetaceae bacterium; assembly: GCA_002709225.1. Lineage (GTDB taxonomy): Bacteria > Planctomycetota > Planctomycetia > Pirellulales > Pirellulaceae > UBA9264. Next base: position 89,873 of record PAQH01000011.1, on the reverse strand, counting down.
ACTTTGATGTCGCGTATTGTGGAGCAATATCAAGGTTAGCGAATCGAAAACCTGCAATTGTTGTTTTCCGAGCTTTTTGATTGTCTGTTCAAGGGCAGGTTTCAGGTCATCTGATTTTCCCGTGACATCATCAAACAGCACCTCACGGTCCTTGCTGATGCGAACAATGTCGTTGACTGCCAGTGAACGCAGGACGATGAAAAGTTGCTGGAGGATGGTGAGCGCCGAGAATGTCTCTTGTTCTTCCTCGGGAGATTTCAGTCCTTTGGACAGGACTCCGGCCAGGCGGCCAAACCCCTTCGTCGGTCTGGTCTTTACGAGCTCTGTTGCCGCAGAGGGGTCGACAGTGATCCGGGCTTGCAGATACATGTTTGATTTCTTTCCATCAGGGAGGGTTGAGTGCCTCGCAGGCCCCGCACTCGGATCTTACTGGCGGCCAATAGGTGGAGTTGGGGGTGCCAAATCGTGACTCGTACAGTTCGAGTGTACGCTGGTATCGGTTGACATTCTCTTCGCTGCCACCACCCGGTGTGTGATGCATGTAACGTCCGAACTGTGTTTGGCAGAATTTCGCGTAGGCTCGGGTGAACAAGATCCACTCATGCCAGGCCAGGTCGACCACCAGGGAGGGAGTCAGAGGGCGACCGTGCTCGCAGGAGAGAAAAAGAAAACGAAGGACTTCGGAGAGTGCGCGGCGTGTTTCCTCCGGCGGGCAGTTCAAAGCGGTTGCGATCTTGTCACCGAGGACTGGGTACATTTCCAGGAGTTCTTCCGCCAGAGAACCGTTTTCAAAGTTCTTGGTTGTCGGCAGCGGGGAGGAGTGCATCAGTCTGGTTGTCCGTCTGCGGCATCAGTAATGACCAGGAGAAGCGATTGTCGGGGTCTTGGTCGCGTTGGGGGTCGAATATATCACCAGCAGCCTATACGTTTGTGGTTGGCCAGGAAAGCGGATGGTGGATTCTGACCATGCTGGCTCGGTGTAGGAGCAGGTGTGACGGTGGTGCAGACGGTCTTGTTTTCGAAATGTCCGTGGCCCAATGCTGCTCCGCATCGGGGCGCCATCGCAGGGCATGATGTCCGCAACGCGTGTAAGGTGGCGTCATCGTGTATCCCTTTTCAATCTGGAGAGTGGCATGGACCCGAAAAGTCGTTGGGGCTGGTGGCTGTGTGTTTGGGTTGCCTGGTGTGTTAGCAGCAAGGCGGCGGAACAGCCCGTGTTTGAGATCAAAGAGCACTACACCAAGTCCCAGCATATGGTGCCGATGCGAGACGGTACCAAATTGTTCACGACGGTCTACCGGCCGATCGAAAAGGGCCGTTCGTATCCCGTGATGTTGTTTCGCACGCCTTATTCCACAGGCCCCTACGAACCGGAGCAATTTCCCAAGCGTCTGGGACCGTCGCTCGAGTTTGCCCGTGAGGGGTATCTTTTCGTCTACCAAGACGTGCGTGGGAAATTCAGGTCCGAAGGGACGTTCGTGGTGATGAAACCACTGCGGGCGCAAACGACCAGTGATGACCAGACTGATGAAAGCACCGATACCTACGATACCATCGAGTGGATTCTCAGGCATGTCCCCGGCCATAACGGCCGCGTCGGGCAATGGGGTATTTCCTATCCAGGATGGCAGACTGTGATGGGAATGATCGACGCGCATCCCGCTCTGCGAGCGTCTTCCCCCCAGGCGTCACCTGCCGACATGTTCATTGGCGACGATTTTCACCACAACGGCGCTTTTCGTTTGATGTATACGTTTCACTGGCTGGCACGTAATGCAGCAGCCCGGTCGGGTCCGCGGGCGAGTCGCGGGCGCGCTGTGTTCGAGTATGGTACCCCGGACAGTTACCAGTTTTTCCTGGATCTCGGCCCCGTAGCCAATGTCAACCGCAGGTACTTCAAGAATCGAGTGCCGACCTGGAACGAGTACATGGAGCACCCCAACTACGACGAGTACTGGCGGCAACGCGATGCCTTACGTGATCTGAAGGGCATCAAGCACCCCGTGCTGCATGTGGCAGGGTGGTTCGATGCGGAAGACTTCTACGGTCCGATGAGCATTTATTACACCGTGGAAGAGGAGAATCCTGAGAACCAAAGTACATTAGTTGTAGGGCCCTGGAGACATGGTGGCTGGGCGGCGGAGACGGGAGAGTCACTCGGTGATATCCGGTTTGGGGCACGGACGTCGGAGTACTTTCGGCAGCAGATCGAATTTCCCTTTTTTCAATACCATCTCAAGGACCAGGGTGCGCCTCCGAAGGGAGAGGCAATTGTCTTTGAGACGGGTGCGAATCAGTGGAGATCTTACGACCAGTGGCCCCCTGAAAGTGCGCAGGAAGTGAATCTGTATTTTCAGGCGAACGGACAGTTGTCCTTTTCAGGGCCGCAGAAAACGACGCCGGATGCCAATGACACGTTTATCAGTGACCCCCGCAAGCCGGTACCCTTTTCGGCGGCAATCCGTAATACCCAGGGGCACACTTGGATGGTCGAGGACCAGCGTTTTGCCAGTCGCCGGAATGATGTCCTGGTTTACCAGACCGGACCATTACAGCACGATGTGGTGATCGCCGGTCCGATTATTGCGAGCCTCCAGGTGGCAGTGACTGGAACGGATGCGGACTGGATCGTCAAACTGATTGACGTTTATCCGTCGGATGCACCGGACGATTCTCCGCGTGGCAAGCAGGTGCGTATGGGTGGGTATCAAATGCTGGTCGCCGGTGAGGTGATGCGATCGCGTTTTCGTAACAGTTTTGAAGATCCTCAGCCGTTGGTACCAGCCGAAGTCACTGCGGTTGAATTTGATTTGCGCGACAAATACCACTGTTTTCTCAAAGGGCACCGCATTATGGTCCAGGTCCAGAGTACCTGGTTTCCCGTAATTGGGCGCAATCCACAGCGATTCGTTGACACCTATCACGCGAGTGCCGAAGATTTTCAAGCCGCGACCCACCAGGTGTTTCGGTCAGCACAGCACGCTTCTCATTTGAAGCTGCATGTGCTGCCGGCTGGTGAATAAGGGGCGGTGTTCGAGAGTAAATAGGAGCACATCCGGTATCCGCCTCGCTTCAGCCAGTGAACACCTTTTCGACGACACGGCCACCGACGTTTGTCAGGCGAATATCAAAACCACCGAATCGTCTGGCCAATTTGAGGTGGTTCAGTCCGAATAGATGGAGCAAGGTGGCGTGGAAGTCGTTGATGTGCACCGGATCGACTACAGGTGCCCATCCCAATTCGTCTGTCGCGCCGATGACCTGGCCGCCGTGAACGCCGCCTCCCGCTAGTAGAGTGCTAAAGGCAAAGGGATGGTGGTCGCGTCCAGGTTCTTGCCCTTTGCCCTCGTGGGCGTCTTCCAGCGGGGTTCGTCCGAATTCTCCGGTGACCACGACCAGCGTGTCGTCGAGCAGGCCGCGTTGCTTGAGATCCCGTAACAACGCACCTATCGGCTGATCCACGACGCTGCAATTGTAATTAAGGTCTTTTTGCAGCGCATCATGATGGTCCCAACTGGCGTGAATGATGTTGATGAAGCGAACGCCGCGTTCAACCAGTCGCCGCGCTAGTAAGCAGTTGCGGCCAAACGCGGCATGTGCGTTGGGAGTATAGCCGCGATGGCGCTGGTTCTCTGGCTCTTGTCTCTCAACTCCGTAGTCACGTAGAGTGCCTTCGGTTTCGTTTGACAAATCGACAAGTTCGGGTGCCGCGGTTTGCATGCGAAATGCCAGTTCGTACGACGAAACACGATTGGCAATTTCCGGGTCTTGGGTTGCCTGTAAACGAATCTTGTTGAGCGTCGTAATGGCTTGCAGCGATCGTTGCTGATCGTCAGTCGCGACCCCGGGGGGGCGAGAAAGATTGAGTATCGGCTCTCCCTGATTGCGAAATACGGTACCGCGGTAGACAGAAGGAAGAAAACCACTACTCCAGTTCGAGCTGCCGCCGCTGGCACCCGCACCCGCCGACAATACAACGTAGCCAGGCAGGTTCTCGGCCGGACTCCCCAGTCCGTAATTGATCCAGGCGCCGACGCTTGGGCGTCCGAGGCGGCCAACGCCGGTACTCATCATGAGCTGTGCGGGGTGGTGATTGAATTCGTCCGTGTGCATACTCCGGACAACGGCGATGTCGTCCGCGGAGCGGCTGATCCATGGGAGCAGGTCGGAGAATTCGGTTCCTGATTCGCCGCATTGCGAAAATGTTCTAGGGCTACCTTTGAGTCTCGCTGTTTTCTTACTGATAAAGGCAAAGCGGGCACCTTCGCCAAGGGTGTCCGGCAGAGGTTCTCCATGATGCTTGACCAATAGCGGCTTGGGGTCGAGCAGATCGATTTGGCTAGGTGCGCCAGCCAGAAATACAAAGATGCAGTGTTTGGCGCGTGCCGGAAAGTGGCTCGGTCGCGGCGCAAGCAATGGTTGTGCCGGGGCGTCGTTTGCCAACAGACCATCGTTTTGGAGTTGGGTTCCGAGCGCCAGCGCGCCGATGCCACTGGCGGTCGAGGTAAGGAAATCGCGCCGCAGTAAACGCGCGTACTGTGGGTCCATTGTCGTCCTGCCTTCTACTCTATTCACGGGTTATGAACTCATCGAGATTCATCAAGATCCGCGCGACTGCCGTGTAGGCTGCCCAGCGCGCCGCTTCTTCGTGTGAAATCTCCGCCGCGTTGATAGTTTTCAGTGCGGCGACCGTGTCTCGCCGATAACGGTCGTATTGGGAAACGGCGAATTCTGAGAGCACTGTCAATTCCTGCTCGGTGAGAGGGCGTGCGAGACACAAATGTGCAGCGTGACGTATTCGTTCTTGCTGGACCGCGGGCGAGAAATCTCCCGGGGAAATTTCATCCAATAAACGGCGGCCGCAGGCGATGGCAGCTTCGACAAACACTGGATCGTTCCAGATGGTGAGTGCTTGCAACGCGGTGTTCGATCTTTCGCGACGAGTGCAGGAGGTGTTGGAGTCAGCGGCGTCAAACATGATTAATGCCGGGTAAGGGACCGTGCGTTGAAAAAAGGTGTACAATCCGCGACGGTATCGATCACCACCGGTACTCACTTCCCAGGAAAGTGATGTTTGGAATCCTAGTTTGACCAGATCCGCGGGTTGTGGCGGTCTGACACTGGGGCCGCCGATTCGGCGGTCCAGCAGGCTGCTGGAGGCCAGTACCAAGTCGCGTACGATTTCCGCTTCGACACGCAGGCGCGCTTGTCGCGCCAACATCATGTTTTCTGGATCGCGGCTGATTTGTTGTGGATTTGTGCGAGAGGATTGGCGGTAGGTAGCCGAAAAGAGGATAGTCTTTTGCAGCTGCTTAATGCTCCACCGATGGTCGTCACGCAATCGGGTCGCCAGCCAATCCAAAAGCGCGGGATGCGAGGGAGGTGACCCTTGCGTTCCAAAATCGTCTTCGGTAGTTACCAGACCACGTCCGAAGAATTGTTGCCAGAGCCGATTGACGAGCACTCGAGCTGTAAGTGGGTTGCCTTTTGCGACGAGCCAGCGGGCCAAGTCGATTCGGTCCGCATGGGTTCCACGCGGGGCCAGCGTCTGTAGTGTCGCTGGAACGCCGAGGCTTACAGGCTTACCGGGGTTCAGGAAATCCCCCCGTACCAGTATGTGAGTGGCCCGGCGGCTACTCGCTTCCTGGATCACTTGTGCCATGGTTTCTTCACCTGGATCCTTGGGCTTGGAAGCGGTCAATGCGGCGACCTGCTTGAACAGGGGGTCCAGGGCTGGGTCAGCATATTTGTAGTAACTCAATAAACGAAACTGTTCTTCGTCGGTGCGGTGACCGCGACCTTTTTCGATGATCTCCAGGATCGCCGCATCGGGTGGTCCAAGTGCCACGGGGGCAGGCGCGCTAGTGATCCCCAGGCGGAATTTGCCAAGGTTGTGATCCTTGTGACAGAAATGTTCCATCTGAATGGTGATCCGTGTCCCACTCGGAAAGCCCACGGACCGTTCCAGGTCAAAAATGGCGACGTGACCACGCCCTGTTTGTGGGTGCACGGCCCAGCCATCACCACGGTTATTTCCAAGTACGGATTGAATATTGCGGCCTGCCTGTGAAAAATCAGCGCGGGCAGACACGACACGAATTTCTTCTCGTTGGGCAGGATTCTTGGCGGGCGCGACGAAGACACGCAGCCCTGTCAACACAAAGTTGCCATTGCTAGGAAGGCCAGGGCCTCGAGCCGGAAGTCTTGAGTCGGCTAGCACTTGGAGACGAACGGACGTAATGTTTTCACGCTTGGTCTCGGATTCGATGCTATAGACATCTGACTTGTCGTTGGCTCCTTGGACAAACACACTTCGGTCTGGCTCCACCGTAAGTACCATGCCGACCCGGGAACGGGCTGATGTGGGTTTCAGTGTCTCCCACTGGGCGATACCCGATGCATGTCGCAGTTGTTCATCCCATTCGGTCAGTGTCGGGCTACTGTACTGAGCGATAGCGGTTATCAGTGGGGCACGTTGTTGCTGGTAGTTTTCGACTTGCCGGTGGTAATTCGTGACTTGCTCGGGTAAGGCGGCTGGCAGATTGGGTTCATTGAGGCTGTTGAAGAACCCATAAAAGCTATAGTACTCGGCTTGGCTGATCGGGTCATATTTATGGTCGTGGCATTGGCAGCAACCGAGCGTGATGCCAAGCCAGGCTTTACCGACTGTGTTCGTGCGGTCGACGGTCCGTTTGACACGATCTTCTTCCTTGTTTGTGCCCCCTTCTCGGTTGACCAGGGTATTGCGGTGGAAGCCAGTGGCAATCCGTTGGTCCAAGGTTGCATTCGGGAGTAGATCGCCAGCAATTTGATGGAGTGTAAAACGATCGAACGGCATGTCCGCATTCAGTGTGTCGATCACCCACTGGCGCCAGCGCCAAGCGAAAGGGCGTGGTCTATCCGATTCGTAGCCTTCGCTGTCCGCGTAGCGTGCGATATCTAGCCAATGCCTTCCCCAACGTTCTCCATAATGAGGCGATGCCAGTAGGCGGTCAGCGGTCCGTTCGTAGAAGTCAGGATTTAGCGAGCCCAGAAATTGCTCCAGTTCTTCCGGGGTTGGGGGCAGGCCGGTGGTATCGAGCGTAATGCGGCGTAGAAGTACGCTGCGGGTGGCTTCTACAGAAGGGCGCAATGCGGCGGTCTTCAAACGAGCCCATACGAAATGGTCAATGCCATTGCGTGCTCCTTGAAAGCCTGGTGAAGCGGGTAGCGATTCATTACGAATTGGTTGGAAAGACCAATGGTCTGGCCATTTGGCGCCTTGTTCAATCCAGCGGCGCAGGAGAGCAACCTCTTCCGCTGCCAGTGGCGGGGCCTCGGGTGGCATCCGTTCTATTTCGTCTGCAGCAGTGATGCGTTGCCAGAGAGTGCTGCCATCCGCGTTGCCCGGCTTGATTGCGTGGGCGCCAGACGGGAGGCGGAGCATTGCCGCCTGCCGGTCAGTTAAACGCAGCCCGCCCTCAGCTTTGCTGCGACCGTGGCACTTGGTGCAATGCCTGGCAAGTACGGGACGCACATCTCGATCGTACTCGATTTGTTCCGCCGGCAAGGTGGTTCTAGCTGTCACCAGCAAGAGTGCGGAGATCATGATTGGCGTGGTTTTCCGCATGGTTGCGTCCATGTGTGCTCACTAAGGCCATATGAGGTTGCGGCCGGCTGGCTGGGAAAGGCTTTTGGGCATTCAGCCGCTGGGCGTTTCATTCTAGCGAAACCCCGGAGCCGGTTGATAGCTTTGCTGGTAGTCGGCGCGTCGTGGCACGAACTTCCATGGTGGCGCCAAAGCCCGGCGTCAGAGTTGATGACCTATCTGCCGACTGTCATCGTGTTACTCGAACTTATAATTCTGGTGTGCGATTTGCGGCTTCATTTGTCATGTTCTATGGGCCATTCAATTGTACTTGCGTCAGCTTCATCGAGCATTGCAAAAGTATTGTCTTGAAACCTGGGGCGGCTCTTTCCTTGATGCGGTAGCAGCAGTCGCCGAATTCGACCAATTACCAGGTCATCCTCGAGGACGTGGTGTTGATCCCACGTCGACATTGCGGTAGCGGCATGCAAAGTAGCCTTCGGGTTGCACAGACTGCTCTGTCGCTTCGATTGACGCAATAGGTGAGATCGCTATGGACAGAACATTCCGAAATCGGAAAAAACGTTGGTCTTGTTGAAGAGGCCTCGACGATGTTGCCTGAGACGAGAGATGTAGACAGACACGGACGTGTTGACGATTGGCAGGAGGCAGCCACTGATACTCCTGTGCAGGAATCAGCGCGATGGTTCATCAGACCGAAGTCGAAACCCCGTTCGGGACACGACTCACCTATTCTATTGGAACCGAGTCCATTTGGACCGAGTACCAGCCGAGCCGAAAAATTCCCCCGCTCCCTGTTGACACCCCGGAGCCGGACTCGGCAAACAACACCAAAACGACACTCAGTATTTGGCGCTCCGCGTGTCGATCTGCCTTGTCGCGGATCGTGACGTCGAAATAGGGCACTGAGCTCGATTTGCGTGCGCCACCGGTAGCGGGGTGTGTTGCAACTATGCGGATAAGACCGGCAGCGTTGGCAACGCTTCCATCGATCGCAGTGCGTTTGCGCATGCTGCTCGTGTGCCGTTACCGGCGGGGCGGTTCAATACCGTCGCATTGACGTAGCTTGGCGCAGATACTTTGGCTCACAAAAAAAGCCGGCTTCGTTACCGAATCCGGCTGAACCGTTAGTTTCGGGTTTGGAGCCCGGGTTGCGCGCCACATTCCCTGCAAAGGCGAACGTATGTGTGATGCGCCGGATTAGGCTCTGCGGGCAACGTTGATGTAGGCATGGACGTGCGGCGCACCACGGAAGTGGCAGACCAGAGACGGACTTTCCAGTCGCCAGATGTCCCAGATCTGATCGTCCAGGACATCTCCCGTTTCGCCGCCAGCGCCTGTTCGGTAAAAGGCCATATGGACTTTGTCCAGCCCGCCACTCGCCTTCATGAGATGCATGACTTCATCGACGTCTTCCTTGCGATAGGGACTGAGTACGGCTTGGAGTGTTTGTGCTAGCCGGTCTTTCTGATCGCTCGATAGTTCGCTACCGGAAATGCCAGGTAAAGACTGGCTGGGTTTGCGAATCTGCACAGCGTTTTCGCGCGGGGCTTTGGCTAACAACGCTTTAGCCCGTTGAGTACCGTCAAGCATCTTGAAAACTTCGTGTGCTTGCTTGGTTTGATAGTAGAACAAGTTTTCCTTGGGGGTTTCTTCCGCGTGACCGTAGATGATCGGGCCACCGAAGGCTACGCCATGCCCCGATTTTCCATCCTTGGAGCCGCCATTATCAGTGTTTCCATCGGCACGGAGAGTGAGATGGCGACCGGTCAAGGCAAACTCGAAGCGATCCTTGTGTGGGTTCCCGAAAATCGCCATGCTGTACTGGCTTAGCCCGCCCCAGTCGTCGTCCATTTGCTTCATGAAACGTTCAAAGCCTTCTTCCGAAGTCAGGCCACGGACGATGTCTTTGGTGATCGCCTGCTGCTCGGCACTGAGGTCTTCGATCATTGTTTCGGTGATTCGCCAGTTGGCGTTGATCCGCGTACGACGCTCATCGCTAAGCGGCAGAGCCAATGCCTTTTTTTGCTCGGCGTTTAATGAATCGTACAGCCGTACAATTGCCAGTTCGGCTTTGCTTTTTGGAGATGGCGCTGCGATGCTGGTCGCCGCGGAGGCAGCAATAGCGGCACCGGCTGTCGCTCCCAAAAAATGGCGGCGATTTACATCGAGCTGACAGTCAGAACAATGCGTTGAGTCATTCCGTTTCATGAGACTTTTCCTTCGTTCTGGGGAGAAGGGAATGCGGGGGTGCCCGTGTGCGAGCAGGCAGGCTTGCAGTTGCTGCCCCGACGCGACCTTAACAGTACTGGTCTGGTGCTGCGAAGTCAAACTATCTGGTGCTCTCTACGGCTAGAGGCTTGTCCCGTCCCAGTGGACGGCTGATACTATGTGCCGGGGTGCTGCGCTTTTCGAGTGTGCCAGATTTGTTGATTGCACCAGTTTACGACAGGATTCTGCGGCAGGAAATTGAGCGATGTTCAGAGACGATTGTGGCGTTAGTGGGAGGTTTTCTGCAGTAGCCCAATTGAACGAAGAGGTAGTGCCGCCACCTCGCCGGTGGCGTGGCATTTGTCGCTCTTGGTGGATGCTGGCACTCTCGGTTGCTTTGGTCTTGCCCGGCATCTTGGAGCACGTCGCATGTGCTGCCCCGCCGAGTTTACAGTTCTTTTTCCCCGCGGGTGGGCAGCAAGGTCAAACCGTCGAGGTTTCCTGTGCGGGTTCCTTCCCTCGTTGGCCCGTTGAAGCATCGAGCAATCGTGAGGGAATCAAGGTAGAAGCCCTCGCGGAGATGAAACAGAAGTTGCGTGTGACCATCGACCAGAAGGCCACGCCGGGGCTTTATTTTATTCGCATGCATGATGCTGAAGGTGCGACGACGGTGCGGCCTTTCGCGGTGGGGTCCTTGGCGGAGACAGCCGAACAGGAGCCAAATGATGCTCCTGGGAAACCACAGCTGCTGCCGGCGTCGACGGTCATCAATGGCAAATTAAACAAGGCGGGAGACGTCGACCATTTTTCATTGGCGCTCAAGGCTGGCCAAACATTGGTGGCCTCGGCGATGGCGAACACGACGCTGAATTCACCGATGGATGCGGTCTTGCAGGTGTGTGACGCACGGGGATTTGTGTTGTTGCACAATGACGATGAGCGCGGGTTGGACCCCATGATCGTGTTTCAAGTACCGCGGGACGGTCAGTATCTGGTGAGGATCTTCGCTTTTCCGTCAGCGCCGAATTCAACCATTGGTTTTGCGGGTGCCGACAGCTATGTCTACCGTTTGACTCTCACTACTGAAGCGGTAATTGATCACACTTTCCCGCTTGCTGTTGAACGAGGAAAACCTGGAGAGTTGGCATTCCACGGTTGGAATTTGCCCGCGGACCTTCGTCACACGATCGCTCCGGCGGAGGACTTGTTCCGGACGATTGTTGTTCCCCAAACTACCGGGATTTTACGATTGCCGGCGTACTCGTTTTCGCCAACCGTCGCGCTGAACAACGCAGAAACGCCGGAGGCCCAAGAGATCGATGTGCCTGCCGCGATCACGGGACGTATCGGAGTCCCCCTGGAAAAGGACAAATTTGCCTTTGATCTTGAGAAGGGTAAGAAGATCAATGTTGTGGCGGCGTCCCGAAAAATGGGCTACGCACTTGACCCGCTCGTGCGGATACGCGACAGCAACGGGAAAATGCTCGTGGAAAATGATGACGCGGGCGGTAGTCCTGATGCAGCGTTGTCGTTTTCAGCGCCGGAAACAGGCCGCTATTTCTTGGAACTTGAGGATGTGAATGGCCACGGAGGATTTCGGTTTGTTTACCATCTCACTGTAATCCCCGCGGTTCCCGACTATCAGCTCAGTCTCGCAGCGGATGCTTTTGTTGTGGCGGCAGACAAGACCGTGGAGGTTCCGATAGCCATTGAACGGAAAGAGGGGTTTGCGGAAGAAATCGTCATTGAAGCGATAGGATTACCAGAAGGGGTTACCGCTGAACCCGTGGTTTCGGGACCTAAAGGCGATGCCTCGAAGTCCGTGAAACTCGTGATCAAACCGACGAACAAGGGAGTTTCTGGTCCGTTTTCGGTGATTGGAAAGGCGGGGGAAGCAACCTTGCAACGGACGGCGCAATTTCCGGTGGCGGGTACCTCCAGACGACTAAGTCAGGTTTGGTTGACCGTGCTTCCGTAACAGCGTGCGCTTACCGGATTTCCGAGCGGAGATCCGGAATGGAGGCCGCCTGCATGAGGTTCTTCTTTGCAGTTATTGCAGAGGGAGGCTGTTTCGATGAGTTCTGTGAAGCTCCCGGAGGATTTTTCCAGTTGGTTGGAGATTTCCAATGCAGCCGAACGATTTGGTGAGGCATTGGAGATCGCGACCCAGACAACCGGCGTGGGTGTTGATCTCTTAGAGAATTTCGATCACGCCGCGATTTTCACAGACCCGCCACAGCGCGTGGCAGGTCCACTCAAGAAACTGGGGTATCAGGTTGGTTGGGATTCCCGTTGCTATCCCTCTCCCGTAGATGGATGTGATTACATCAACGTTTCGGCCAAACTATCGGCGGAGACCCAGGCTCACAAACGAGGTTGGTTTGATCACGTTGCGATCGTACATCCGGTTGACCCGGAAGCATATGATCTCATGCTCAGCCATGGTTACGGCAATCCATTTATCCACCACCTGACTTGGGGAATTGTGCCGCCGGATCGGCGCGGTGAAGACGATCTATCGTACGCAAGTTGTGTGATTCCGTTCATGATTGAAGTTCGCCAAAAGATCTGCCAGGTGATTGGGGACAAGCCTGGGACTTTGATCTGTGCGTTACCTCCTGGCGTGGTCGCACATAGTGACTTTGCTGTGCTGTCTCGTAAATGGTTTGCTGGTATTAGCGACGATGAAGTCCAGGTGGAGAGTATGCAAGGTGGCGGGTTCTTGTTGCAATTCTTTGTCTTGACAGGTGGCCGTATCGAAGTGGCATTGCGCGAAGGCACCAGCCAGACCTTTAACCCCAAGAGTGTTGACAAGATTTCACGAGATGAAATCAGTACCAACCAAGGCACGCTATGAGGGTCTGCTGCCACGGTCTCTGTGGCGTGATGATTCGATGTGACGCATGGTGCCAACGGTTGCAGTTTAGTGCACCTTGTAGTGCACCTTGTAGTACACCTTGTAGTACACCTTGAAACAGCTTGATTTGCTTCCCAGCTTCATGAAGTGCAGAATGGGCAGTGTGAGTCGCCATCGTGGTCGTTGAGGATTCAAGATTGTGTCATCATGGCGCTCGAATCGCGTTTCCGAGTAGTGACAAGAGTTGAGTTGGTGGCTTGGTTTTACCGCAAAGGAGCGAAGCATTGGCAGCCAAATATCGCGTGGGCGTGATAGGTCATACTGGGCGAGGGAATTATGGGCATGGTTTGGATACCGTGTGGCTGTCCCTGCCGGAAACGCAGATTGTCGGTGTGGCAGATGCCGATGAGGCGGGGCGCGGCAAAGCGGTGCAGCGACTGAGTGCACCACACGCTTTCTCAGACTATCGGGAGCTGTTTGACAAGACGCGGCCACATATTGTCAGTATTGGTCCGCGTTGGCTTGATCAACATCGCGACATCGTTGTGGCTGCCGCTGAACGTGGTATCCACATTTATCTTGAAAAGCCGCTCTGCAGGACACTCAAAGAAGCGGATCAAATGGTGGCGGTATGTACCAAACACAATGCGAAACTTGCGCTCGCCTGTCAGACTCGATACAGCCCTTTGGTACAAGTGATTCGTGACTTGATTCACGATGGTGCGATTGGAAAGGTGCTTGAGTTTCGGGGCCGTGGCAAGGAAGATCGCCGTGGCGGTGGAGAAGATTTATGGGTGCTTGGAACGCACATCTTGAACCTAATGAATACGTTTGGTGGTGATCCTCGTTGGTGTTTTGCGACAGTACGTCAGGATGGGGTTCCAGTAGGACGCCAGCATGTCAAACCCGGCAATGAAGAAATCGGCTTGTTGGCGGGGGATGAGATTTGTGCGACGTATGGGTTGGATGATGGCATCACCGGTTACTTTGGTTCGCACCGTAATGTGGCGGGAAACCCCAGGAGGTTTGCCTTACAGATATTAGGTTCCAAAGGCATCATTGAATTAACGACAGGGTATCTTCCAGATGCTGTGTTGCTTGCCGATTCATCTTGGTCACCAGGTCGGAGCGGAAAATCCTGGGCCCGTATCAGTTCGAATGGCGTTGGCAAAGAAGAGACAATTAAGGACCCGAAACATAATCTCGGTAATATTGCTGCCTGTCGCGATTTGATCGATGCAATTGAGCAGGATCGTGATCCTGAGTGCAGTATTTATGAAGGCCGGATGATTGTTGAGATGATCGCTGGAGTCTTTGAATCGCATCGGCAACAATCGCCGGTGGGGCTTCCACTTAAGACACGTGAAAACCCGCTAGGCCTGCTGTAGCCGAAGTTGCCTGTGATGGGAACAACACTGCGGGAGAAAAATGGTAGCCGGGTATGAATGTGGGTGGCCGCAGAGCCTCTGGGGTGGTTCAGCTGAGGCTTTGCTGTCGAGTGCCCAGACGACGTGTTTGTGGCTTTGTCGGCGGGGTGCTGTAACGCCCGGGCAGTGTTCTTCGCAAAGCGTTCAAGGCGATCGAAAATGAGCTTGTGATTGGCCTTAGCCTGTCGGCGATTTGATGAAGGGAGAGCGAGGAGTTCGCGTTCCATTGTGCCAACGGAGTTTTCCATTGTTGCAACGCCAGGTTCACAGTCCGCCCAGTCCATTTGGAATCGGTAGTCACCTTCGGTTCGATCTGAGACTGGTGTGGTGGCTGCCGGGTGTCAGGTAGCGCAGCCGCAGGTTGCGCCGTGACCCCGGGGAGGGTGTCTAATTTCGGTGCCTTTGCTATCTGGCGAAAGTCGTGACGCACAAAGAGGATGCTCACCAGACAGGCCGCCAACGTACAAGCCACCCCGCGTCGTAGCCGTTGCCGGCGCAGCTGGCGTTGTTCAGTGAGTCGGTTTAACACCGCCGTGGCCATGCCGCCCGGGAGCTCCGTGGTTGAAGATAGGTCAATCTGTGCGAATAAGGACCGCTGTGCTTCGAGTGCCCGTTGGCAACCGTTACACACGGCGGCGTGTATCCTGAGTGCGCTGTCGTGGTCTGGGCGACAACGGTGATCTAGCAGGAGTTGCATGCGTTCTTCAAAATCGAGGCAGCGCATGATGGTGCGTCTCCGGAATGACCTTGCGAGTGTGTAATCGGTGAATCAGAGTGCGCCGAGCTCGGTGTACCCAGGTCTTGGCAGTGCCGACTGGGCAGTTGAGGGTTTCTGCGATTTGCAGATAGGATTTTCCATGGTGATGAAACAAGGTGAACGCGAGTCGGTGTTCAGTACGCAGCTGATTCAGGGCGAGCGCTAGCTCTTCATCCAACGCGTTACGCTCCCGCTGTTTGGCATCGGCTGTGGAAGTTGTTTCGACAAATAGATCTAGATGGGGTCTGCGCGCGCGCTTTGTCAGGGCAGTTCGGCAGCGATTGCTAGCGATCGCAAACAACCAAGGTTCAAACGCGCGTTGTTGATCCCATTGATTCAAATTGTTCACGACCCGCAAGAAGGTTTCTTGTGTTACATCTTCGGCATCCTGGCGATGACCCAGCATGCGGAAACAAAGGCCGAATACTGGGGATCGATAACGCTCGACCAACTCGGTGATCGCCTCCTGGTCACCAGCGAGGCAAGCAGTGATCAAGCGAAGTAGCGATACAGGCACATCCGATGCGGGCATAACACAGCACTTGGGAGTCAAGGTGGACGGAGTCGTACACGCAGCAGCAAACAGGCTGGGGCATACCGAAAGACCGTCATCTATTTGAGCTGACAGAGACAACCGCGCCGTCTCAGGCTAGCGCGCAATTGCTGAGTGTGACGCGGTGAATTCTATGCAGGCGCGAGCGGTTTGGCAAACGCACGAGATCGCCGTCAACGTTGGGCAAGTGTGCCTTGTTAACGTCGACCGAAGAATTTCTTGAGCATGTCGGATGCTGCCTCTCGTGAATCGGTCGAGCTGACAGGCATCTTGGTGGGAAGCTTGCCGTAGGTCTTCTTCTTACCCGAGTCGGCTTCTGACGAAGAGTCGTCATTTGTTTCAGCCGTTGCATCGGCGGCATCGGCATCGGTCGACTCTGCCGCAGCATCCAAGGCATCGCGATCCGCTTCTTCTAGCCTGAACTGTTTGGTTTCGGGTTCTGCGAGTTCCCGGGCTCGGCTGGAGTCGTCCCCTTCTTGTAACCAGGCAGAAATGTCGGAATCTTCAATGGCCTCATCGGTAAACATTGCTGCGGGTTTTTCTTTCTTGACCGCAGGTGCCTCGGCCGCCAGTCCGACGATTTCAAAAGCGAGTTTGCCAATCTGGATCTCATCGCCTTCGGTCAATGGCGTAGAGCTTTCAATTCGTGTGCCGTTAACCAGCGTTCCATTCTTGCTTCCTAAATCCTTGACAGCAACCTGGTTTCCTGCAATCGAAAATTCGCAGTGTTGGCGGCTGATAGCATCACTTTTGGGGCGGAGTTGACATTCTTCACCGCGGCCGATCAGGAATTTGGATCCCTTCAAACGAATTTCATGCCCCGCATTTTTGCCGTGCAATACTTTTAGTTTGGGAGTCATGGCATTTCTATGCAGAACGGTGAACGGACGAAACAAAAAACGGTCGAACGTCAAGCACTTCCACGAAATAGAAGCGAACGCGCAACTGACACGAATGACACTAGACCGGCGACTGGCTGGCGGTGCACGAGAGACGATGGATTTAACAAGAATGCCGGTTGTGCACGTGAACGCCGAATAAGTTCATCCGAACTAGCTCATTGTGGATGGTTGCAATGCCGAATGCAACCAGTATGTGGGAGGTTTCGCAGTTTGGGAGCTAACTAACGCGGCATAAAGGTCCTTCAGGCTGCGCCTGCCAATTTTGTCGGAGGTGTGGGTTCAGGGAAGCGGGTGATTCGTATCGGTTGCCAGGAGTGAGATGGCGGGAGGCTGCCTATCATCGACGTTTGTTCCAGGTGTCTATGGCGAATCGCTGGTCCACCAGGTGTTTGATCGCCGCGATGTCGTGACCGTTGATTTCCAGGTCGTGCGCTGTCATGTTCCAGCGACTGAGAAGACGCGCGCGCCAACAGCACATAAGATCGTCAATATCGATGCTGCAGTCCGTTGCTTGTTGGATTCCTGGGAGTTCCGGAGCTGCTTTGGATGATCTCAGCAAGACGCTTCCGTGTTGAAGGATACTTCCTGCGGATCTTCGTTGTGCGCTTCCGGCAATCTTGGTGTCTGCGATAACTACGTCGCCAGGGGAGCGGCGTTGAAAGCAGAGAAATGCCGTATTGTCTCGTTGGCCAGGGTCGACGAGTGTCGCGGTAATCGACCATTCACCCAGCGTTTCTATCAAAGAGCGGTGCAGGTCGTAGTAGTGGTCCAATGCCATGGAACTGAAACGATCGTTGATCGGAAGGGTGAGACTATAGGTGAGTTCCTTGTCATGAAGGATTGCGCCACCACCGCTGGCTCGTCGAACGAAAGGGCAGTTTAGGCTGCCGGCATGTTGGTTACGGTCGGCATGATGCTGGAAATAACCTAAAGACAAAGTTGGTTCAGCCCAGCGGTAAAATCGCAGGACGG
Source organism: Planctomycetaceae bacterium (assembly GCA_002709225.1). Lineage (GTDB taxonomy): Bacteria > Planctomycetota > Planctomycetia > Pirellulales > Pirellulaceae > UBA9264. The sequence goes on along the minus strand of PAQH01000011.1, from coordinate 72,606 downwards.
GTGAGGTTCGGTCTCCTGCGGTTTGCAGCAACCACTCGTCAACCGCCATATTCCAATCACCGGCCCCGGGTGTATCAATCAACAGCAGCAGGCGATTCATGGCAAGCTCAGGCCGGATTAGGTTGTGGCTGAAACGAACGCCACGCGATTTCAAGTGAGCGGCTACAAGTCAGCGCAGGAGGAAACTATATCGCTGTCAGGTGGCTCTTATCACAAAGGGCCCGTTTCGCGAACGCGTCCCTTGCGACGCCCCGGAACTGCGTTGTCGTCCGCAGGTCGTCCTGGTACCTGTGATAGAAGGGGTATCGGACAGATGTGGGTCAGTGGTTTGTCTTGTCAGAATCGGAAGTGGGCGACCACTTAAGTTGTGGCTTTCGAGCTGCTGTCACTTCATCCGGACGGCTGGTGTATGTGGAGTGGGGTGTTTCATGGAGAAGGTCGGCCGGTTCTTCGGTGATGCGAAACAGCGTTTCTGCAAACGCGTCAAGAGTTTCTTTACTTTCTGTTTCTGTCGGTTCAATCATCAAACACTCGGGTACCGTGAGTGGAAAGTAGACGGTTGGTGCGTGAAAACCATAGTCGAGCAGACGCTTTCCCAGATCCATTGCGGTAACGCCCGCTTTTTTCTTCAGGTCGCTGGCGGTAGCGACAAATTCATGCATGCAGCGTTGGCCGTGTGGAACCGGCAAAATGTGTCGCACCCGACTGAGGAGGTAATTGGCATTCAGCACCGCATTTTCGGCTACGCGTCGTAGCCCATCCGGTCCGTGCGACAGAATGTAGCAATACGCACGTACCAAGACACCGACATTACCGAAAAAACTACGTACTCGTCCGATCGATCGAGGTCGCTCGTACTCCAGGCGGAAGCGGCCGTCTTCCTCGACAACAACGGGCACGGGGAGATAAGCCCCAAGTGCTTCGTTAACGCATATTGGCCCGGCGCCGGGACCGCCTCCGCCGTGCGGGCCACTGAATGTTTTGTGTGGATTGAAGTGCATCATGTCGGCACCAAAGTCTCCAGGTCTCGTGACACCTAGAATTGCGTTCATGTTGGCGCCGTCGAGGTAGATCAGCCCCCCAAACTTGTGGACCAGATCAGAAATTTCACTTACTTGCCTGTCAAAGATACCCAACGTATTGGGATTGGTGATCATAAAGACCGCAACCTGTTCATCGAGTTTAGAACGTAAGTCGTCCATGTCGACAAATCCGGCGTCCGAGCTCTTGATCATGACCGATTCAAATCCAGCCATACGTGCACTGGCTGGATTTGTTCCGTGGGAAGAATCCGGTGCGAGCACTTTCGTTCGTATTTCACCAGATTCGCGAAAATGCGCACCCGCCACCATCAACGCGGTCAGTTCACCGTGCGCACCAGCTGCGGGTTGTAATGAGACTGCCGGAAGGCCGGAAATCTCCGCCAGCATTTCCTGCAGCTCGTATAGCAGTTGTAACATCCCCTGGATCGTGTCTTCGGGCTGATAAGGATGCAGGTCTACAATTCCGTGAGTGCCCGCCAGCCGCTCGTTCCGCTTGGGGTTGTACTTCATGGTGCACGACCCAAGTGGATAGAAATGCGTGTCCACCGACATATTCAGCGTGGAGAGGTTGGTGAAGTGGCGAATCACTTCTGGTTCGGTGACTTCCGGCAAACTGGGGGGCTCAGTGGCTTGCGTCCAGGCAGGCAATAGTTGTTCGAGTTCTTGTACAGGAACATCGCACTTCGGTAAACGCGCTCCCCGCCGACCGGGCTTGGACAGGTCGAATAATGGTTGAGTTGCGAGTCGATTACGCATGAATGGCCGTTGGTTGTTGCGCGTTGGCAAGACAGTTTGCCAACGCTTCGATTTGCTGCTTGGTCCGTTGTTCCGTCACCGTTACCAGAAAACAATCGCTCAGGTGTGGATACCACTTCTGCAATGGAATTCCAGCCAGAATTCCCTGTTCGGCGGCATCTCGCAGCATTGGGCCCACTTGGTTGTTCCGATCCCGAACTACGAATTCCTTAAAGGCCGGCCGGCTGAATGCATCGGCAAAACGATCGAGTTGCGTGATTTGCTGCCGCGCATAGTTGGCTTTCTGTACACAGAGTTCAGCGGTTTCACGTAGACCTTGAGGACCCAGTGTTGCCAGGTAGATGGCTGCGCGTAAGGCGAATAGCCCCTGGTTCGTACAGATGTTACTTGTCGCTTTCTCGCGGCGAATGTGTTGCTCACGGGTTTGTAGTGTGAGGACCCAGCACCGGCGTCCTCGGCGGTCGACGGTCTCACCTCCGATTCGGCCGGGTAGCCGTCGGACAAATTTTTCTCGGCAAGCCATGATTCCCAGATAGGGGCCGCCGTACTGCATCGGAGTTCCCAGCGATTGCCCTTCCGCAACTGCGATGTCAGCACCGCAGTCGCCGGGTCGTTTCAGCAAACCCAGACTGATTGGGTCAAAAGCGACCACTAGTAGTGCGCCTTTTTGATGGGCGATGTGAGCGATGTCCTCGGTTTGTTCTACGGCGCCGAAGAAGTTGGGGTGCTGCACTAGCACACAAGCCGTATCCTCATCAACCGCTGCCTCTAGCGCGGCGAGTGCCGTAGCGCCGTCCTCGGCAGGTACCGTGACAAGTTCGGTATTCAGACTGGTCAGATAGGTCTCTAGAATCTGGCGGTATTCAGGATGAACGCTGGCAGGCACAACCACTTTCCCGGTTCGCTTGGTGGCGCTCATCGCCATCAAGACTGCCTCTGCCGCGGCATTGCCACCGTCATAGAGGCTGGCATTGGAAACATCCATTCCTGTGAGTTGGCAAATGAGTGTCTGATATTCAAACATCACTTGCAGATTGCCCTGTGATACTTCGGGTTGGTAGGGAGTGTAGGAGGTGTAGAATTCTCCCCGGGACGCGATTGCGTCGACGACTGCCGGTACGAAATGATCGTAACTGCCGCCACCAAGGAAACAGACGCTATTGGCGGTGTGTAGATTCTGTGCTGCAAGACCCGCCAGATGCTGGCTTAACTCCATTTCGCTATGGGCGGGGGCCAGGTCAAGTGGACGCGCGAGTCGAACCTCCGCCGGTATTTGGTCGAAGAGATCTTCGATCGACGAGACACCGATTGCCTCAAGCATATCCTGTTGGTCTTGTGGCGTGTTGTAGATGTAGGGCATTGAGACCAGTTCCTCCCTGTGGTCGCTGCTCTTCGTTGTTGTTATCCGGTCCGTGGTTTCGACAGCGGGCAGAACGGGTCGTCACAGTTTTATCTAACGCGCTACTATATCGTCACGACGTCATTTTGTCTCTGTAGACGAACTAGACAAATCTTACCCGCAAAGGCGCGTTCTGTTTCGCACCTGAACAACGGCTTCCTGGCCTGGCTGAGGTTTGTGGCTAGGCCGGTTGTGCGCAGTTGCTTATTGGTGTTGGGTGTTTAATCCTCTTCGGCACATTGTTTTTGATAGGCCTGGTAGTCCAGTAAGTTTTCCAGTGCGCTGTCGTCGCTGACTTCCAGCCGGATGATCCAGCCCGCCCCATAGGGGTCTTCGCTAAGTGTTTCCAGCTTGTCAGGCAAGTCGTGATTGACTTCCAGAATTTTTCCGGCCACGGGAGCGTATAGTGAACTTACTGCCTTGACGGACTCCACTTCGCCAAATTCATCTCCAGCAGCCACTTCGGTGCCAGGTTCGGGCAATTCCATGAAGACCAGATCAGTCAACTGATCGACTGCAAACTTGGAGATGCCCACAGTCGCGGTTTTGCTGCCGCCTTCATCTGTAATGGAAACCCACTCGTGGGTTTCACAGTAAAATAATTCCTCCGGATTCACGTACCCATCCTCACTTGCGGTTGCGGGAATAAAAAGGAAGGGGGACCAGCGTTGCCGGCGTCGGTTTCCCCCGGATGTCGATGTCTAGCCCGTGCTCAGATTCGGCATTGGCTGTGTTGACGTATGCCATTGCAATCGGTTTGTTCAGCGTTGGCGAGAAAGTTCCGCTGGTGACGTGGCCGACTTGCTGCCCAGCGCATAGTACAGAGTAGTTTTCGCGCGGAACACGGCGCCCAGTCAAACTCAGCCCCACTCGCCGCTGGTTTCCTGTGGCCTCACGGAGCAAGCGGAGTTCCTCGTGGCCGACAAATTCTCTTTCAGCGAGATTTACCGCGAAGCCCAGGCCAGCTTGAAAAGGATTGACCTGTTCGCTTAATTCGTGTCCATAGAGCGGCATGCCAGCTTCCAGCCGAAGTGTGTCGCGAGCTCCGAGTCCAGCGGCAAGGCAGCCTCGATCGCGGCCGGCCATCAAAAGGTTGTTCCAGACTTGTACGGCTTCGGAGGCTTTGACAATCAGTTCGCACCCATCTTCCCCGGTATACCCGGTTCGACTGACAATGCAGACTTTTTTCATCTGGCGGGTCACGGTGCCTGTGTAGTACTTGAGGCTGGCCGCCGGACTATCCAGCAGCGGGTCGACAATTTCCAGCGCCGCAGGCCCTTGTACCGCGATCATCGCGGTATCAGTCGTGCGGTCTTGCATCGTGACGCCAGGGAACGCAGCGAGTTGAGGTTGCGTCCAGGCAATCACTTTGTCGCGGTTGGATGCGTTGACTACGAGCAAGAAGTAACGTGCGCCGTGTGGTGATTCGAGGTAATAGACCAGCACGTCGTCGAGAATTCCGCCTTGGTCATTCGTCAACAACGCGTACCGGATTTGTCCGGGTTCCATATCGGTCACACGGCGCGTTAGCAGGTGATCGAGAAACGAGGCAGCATTATCGCCGTCGAATCGTAATCGTCCCATATGAGAAATGTCGAATATGGATGCAGCGGTCCTGGTTGCCACATGCTCATCGACGATAGATGTGTATTGGACCGGCATCGACCAGCCGGCAAAATCGACTAGTCGAGCTCCTTGATCCTTGTGCCACGCGTGTAGTGGGGTGTGGGCAAGCGCTGTCGTCATGACAAGTTAATGGCTTCACACCAGGAGCGAGTAGGGATGACAGGACAAACGAAGAGGTTGGAGTGAACCAGGTCCATTGGGGCATCCGACCGGACGTTGGCCGACTTCCTTTGTCGATACACATGCACCGCAGTATCCTGCCACTTGGTAGAATTCACACGTCGAGAATTCCAAGCCGCCATTCTAACCGATCGATCTCGTAGGTTAAAAGGGTGCCGCCTTCCTTGGGTCCTGCCTGGTTTAGTTGGTCTGGCCTCCAATGCACCAAAGATGGCGTGGTGTTCGCACAAACAGGTCTCCAGAAGCGAGTGAGGGCGAGGCGAAGATTGGTTCGCCGATATCGTTTCTGGCGACTTGCCGATAGCGGGATGTATGTGCTTGGATTACGGTTACCTGTCCACCCTCATTGGCGAAGTAGATGTGGTCACGTGTCGCAACCGGCGATGCGGTATAGCCACCTGGAAGACGTTTTTGCCAAACTCGTTTGCCGTTCGCGGCATTCAGGCACGATGTGATCCCCTGGTCGTCAATCAAATAATAGTAGTCGCCCACCAGGATTGCCGAAGGCACAAAGGGTGCCCCGCGCCGGTTTTCCCATTCCACATGGCTTTGGGTCACATCGCCACGTCCGCCAGGTCGGATTGCCAGAGTCGGACCTTTGGGACCACTTACGGCGTAAATCATGCCATGTCCGAAAACGGGTGTGGGAATGCATTCGTGACGCATACCCGATACCGTCCAGAGGTGCTTTCCGGTGGTAGGGTCAAGGCCTTCTACGCGGAGTGATCCGCAGAGTATCAACTCCACTGCAGAGCTCCCACTGACGGGCGCCAGTCGCGGTGACGACCAGGAGAGCCATGAATCAGGACGCTCACGTTTCCAGACATTTGCTCCCGTGTCTTTGTTCAACGCGACAATGTAGGAGTTGCCATAATGGTCACATTGCACCACAAGCAGATTTTGGAACAGGAGCGGTGAACTAGTTGCAGAAAAACGATTCTCAAACTTGCCATATTCGCTGGCTAGCGAGCGGTGCCAGACAAGGTTCCCGTTCAGGTCAACGCAGAAAACATCACCGGTTCCGAAGAAGGCGTACAGGTGCTGGCCGTCGGTAATGGGCGTGGGACTCGCCATGCTGCTTTTGGTGCCGTGGTAACGCGTTGGTGCGGTGCCCCAGAGGCGGCGGTGCCAGATGAGCTTGCCGTCTTGTCGCGAGAGGCAGATGATGTGCAACTCGTTGAGGGCAACACCATCTGAGGCCGTGACGAATACGCGATTGTTCCAGATGATCGGGCTGGAGATTCCAGATCCTGGTAACGGCGTTTTCCAGCGAATTCCATCGGTTGCCGACCACTCTGTAGAGGCGTTCTGTTCTACCGCAATTCCATTCGAGTTGGGACCTCGCCATTGCGCCCACTGCTCCGCGCCGGCGACTGGGTAGTGAGACTCAATCGACAAGGCGCAGAGAAAGGTTGCGAACAAGACGTGAATCATGGTTTTTCGCATATCAAGTCGAGAGCGTGTATTCATGACGTGCTATGTTCCGTAGGCGTGTACGAATGTGGTTTGCGGGAGCCGTTGTTCCAGAGGATGCCGAGGCGTCAGTTCAGATTCGGTTTGTTACCACGAGTGAAGTGGCCTCATTGGGTTGGCCCTGTGTCAGTACACTAAGGATCTATGTTGGCTGGCAGGGTTGTTTTCAGCCCCACGGCTGCGCCGGTTTTGTCACAGAATCGCAACTGCATTGACCAGTTATTCGACACTGCGGGATTCTTGTGTTGGGGGCCTTGGCAGATCTTGACCAGGACTCGATTGACACCTTGGCGCAGTGATACGGTCGCGGTAAAGCGGTCGAGGCGGGGGCCGTTGAGCCACTGCAGTCGTGCCAATACAAGTTTTTCATTGATCCACACGCTGAGATTATCATCGGCCCCACACCGCAGTTGGACTTGCTGTGCTTGTGGCGAGCTGAGCTCTGTGTACGCATAGCCAACGGCCTCTTTGACCGGAGCGATGGCCTGGACCAGATTCACTTGTCCCATGCGGTCCGAAGTCTTGAACGGTTTCCAATGGATTGGGTTTCCGTCTTGCCCATTGTAGGAGGCCTGAAGATCTACTTTTGTTTCTGGTGGCAAGCTGAGTTTGAATCCTGTTTTCCCTGGTGCGTCAAACGGACCCAATAGATACCACTGTGTCACGAATCCCATATGCTTGACAATGCTGACGTCGAGGCCCAGTGCTTGCAGGCCATCCGCTGCCGCCCGGACCTGATCTTCTCGGCGGGCGTACTGAAAAGCTTTTTGAAATGCGCTGCGCGCGTCATCGAGTTGTTCCTTTTGTTTTGCTTGTTGCGCCGCGTCTAACACGATGGCAACCGCTTCTTCTCGAAATTCCACGTCATCGAGTTGTCCAGCCATCCAATCCTGGCGAAAGTCCGGTTGGAATCGATCGAGGAAAGCCAGCAGGTAGCGACGCAATCGGCCCTGCCGACGTGTGTCTCTTACGACTTCTCGAAATAGTGGCAGTGGGAGTTGTGGGGACTTGCTTTTCAATTCACCTTGCATGATGTCGTCGAAGACCGTGCGATACCAGTTCGCGGCTACGACGTTAGGCGTATCCATTGCCTCTAATAACCGCGGCAGAATAACAACCCCTTGGCCCTTCAGTTGGTCCGCGGCAGCACGTGCCTCGCGCGAGCCTGCCGCGTCTGCCCCGGTTTTGGAGATCGCGCTGAGCCATTGGTCAATGTCGTCTGCTCGCAGGATTTGTGCGTTCGCGAGTAAGAGCGTCGGAATGATTGCCAGCCATTTTGACACGTGTTGGTCTCCGGTCACTCGAGAGGCGGCTTTACTTGGATGTGTTCTTCAGCGGTCGCAGCTTGATGTTCTTGAACCAGACCGGCGCTCCGTGGTCTTGCAACCCGATGTAGCCTTGTCGGGGGTGGTCTTTGAAGACAATGTCGCGAAATTTGTGGTCCGATCCGTCCGGTCTAGTTCCCGCTTGAGTCCATTGGTTGAGATCAAGTTTGCTCACCAATTGACCGTTGATTTCAACCGACACGTGACTTTTATTGCAGGTGAGCAATATGTGATTCCACTGGCCGGTGGGATGAGTGAAATCCTGTTGGGCGGGAACCAGGTCGTAGATGGCGCCGGTGGCGTGGTAACCTGTTTGTTGTCCATCGTCGATAGCGACCTCCAGGCCGTTGTAACCGACATCACGTCCTGGTTTGGGAGTTAGGGGAAAAGTGCGAAAGAAGATTCCGCTGTTACATTTTTCGCTGACTTTGTAGTCCAGTTGGAGCTGGAAATCGCGCCAGACTTGTTTGTGGATCATCATGTAGGCACCACATTGATGTGGATTGATGGCGCCGTCTTGAACGGGTGTCTGGCTTGGTTGGAGGTCACTGGTTTGCCAATTCGCCAAGGATTTGCCGTCGAATAGCAGAAGCCACCCCGCTTCGCGTTCCGCAGCACTTAGTTGATTGTCTGGCGTTTGCGACGAGGGCTGCGCGTAGCAGTAGAGCGCCTTTTCGGTTCGTACCAGCAGTCGCCCCTGGTCGATGACCGGAGTCGCGTAAATACCTTCCCCGAAATCGTGCGATGCGAGGATTTGCCATTTTCCAGTGGCAGAGACGATTGTGATGACGCCTCGCTCGCTGGCAACATAGAGTTTTCCATCAGCGGCAACAGGCGAGGCGTAATAATTGCCGCGACCACGCAAGCGTGCTTGCCGCAGAACATCGCCCGTGCCTGCGTCCAGGGAGGACAGGATTCCACCATCTTTCACCATGTAGAGCACGTTGTTGTGTACCAAAGGACTGGCGACGTAAGGTATCCCGCGAGCGTATTTCCAGAGTACATGCGTCTCAGTCAAGTTGCCTTTGCCACTGGGACGAATCGCCAGGATTTGGTTTCGTGAGCGGGCGAATACTTCAGCGTGTTTTTCCCATTCCTGCTGATTTAGAGCACCATTCTGGTCCAGGTCGATGCGAAAGAATCGAGAATTGACTGGGCTCCCATTTGGTAACTCGTCTCGACGCAGTCGGCCATCTTTGTTGCCGTCTAGCTTGGCGAGGGCTTCCTTCCACGGCTCCATCGCAATCCGATCTCCCTGAACTTCGCCACCGGGTGACCAGCTAGCCATATAGAGCATATCTCCACTGACGGCGGGGATTGTATTCACGATTCGTGCTAGCCCATCGACCCACCAAATCCGCTTCCCGGTTTCCACTTCGTATGCTGTCAATCTTGTTGAGCCGGGGACCAGGATCTGCGCCTGCCCACGTGTTTTCCAGATAAGAGGTGTGGCATAACTACGGGTAAAATCGTTTCTCGCGACCTTCCAGATTTCCTTGCCGGTATGTGCGTCGAGCACGACAAGATAATTGTTGGTGTCGTGATCCTGGTTCAGGATTAGGCGGTTGCCGAACAGGATTGGAGAACTACCAGCGCCGAATTCATCCTGAAACGGGCCCATGGCTTTTTTCCACAGTAAATGGCCGGCGAAGTCGTAACACAAAACTCCGTAGCTACCGAAAAATACAAAGACGCGTTCTCCGTCACTCGCCGCAGAGGCGGTCGCCGGGTTTCCCACTGGATGTACCGCTTCGATTTCTTTTGTCGGAGCGACTTGGCGCCAAAGCAACTTGCCTGTTTTACGATCCATCGCGACGGTCGCGAGCTCTTTGCTTTCGGAAGAGAAGGTGGTCACGAAAATGTGTTGGCCGATAACACACGGGGTTGAGTGGCCACTTTCCAGAGGTTGTCGCCAGACCAGGTTCGCTGATTTTTTCAGGTCGATCGGCAATGACTGGCCGGTTTGATAAACACCGCCGGCACGGCGAAAATAGGATTCGCCGTCGGCGGCGGTCGAATCGGTTGAACCGTAGAGTACGATGATCGCTGTACACCAGCTGTAGATCGGCCGCATGACGAAAACCTCAGGTGTGGTGTTGACCGGTGCTGAAGATCTCTCTGAGCCGCGATTCTACCGGAGCCACCACAGCGCGTCCAACTCCCGGGCCAGCGAATTGAACAGCGGGCAACGGATAATGAGTTACGGTTTGTGGAAACTACTTGCAGTTGTTGAAGGTGTCGAGAAAACCCGGCAAATTTACTTCTTGATTGCAGTTATTGGTTAGTCAGCCGTCGTTTGGACTCGGTCTCGACTGCGGCTGGTTATTCCTTGGTAGGGGACGAGTATGTTGAATCGCATCAATACCCACTTACTTCCGCAATTGCTGGACCCCCAGACCCTGGGCGGCAGTACCGTGGTCGTGATCGATGTTCTCAGGGCTTCGACGACGATTATCTCGGCCCTAGCCGCGGGTGCCAGTAGCGTTCGACCGTGCCGCGAAGTCTCTGAGGCGCTGCGCATCGCTGACCAGTTGGAGCCCCCAGTTGTCTTGGGCGGGGAACGCAATGGGGTGCCGATCACGGGTTTTCATCTGGGGAATTCACCGAGTGAATATACCCGCGAAGTTGTGGGCGGCAGGAACATTGTGTTCACGACGACCAATGGGACTTTGGCGATGGAGTCGTGCCGTATCGCGGACCGAGTATTGGTGGGGGCCTTTGCCAATCAGTCGGCGATTGTCGAATTCCTCGCGACGCAAACTCAGGTAGACCTGGTTTGTGCTGGAACGCACGGTGAAGTGACCCGAGAAGACGTATTGTTTGCAGGGGCAGTAGTTGCGCGGTTAAGTCGTTCAAAAACTATCATGAACGACGCGTCACGCCTGGCATGGCATGCCTGGTCTCACCTTGAATCGGCCCCCCCTGAGATGTTGACGCAAGCGCTGGCCGACTCCCAGGGAGGTCGGAATTTGGTCAAGATTGGTCACGTCGCTGACATCGCTTACGCGGCGCAGGTAGATACCACCAATCTGCTTCCTGAACTCGATGTCCGCAATTGGCAGATTCACCGGTAACCCGGGGAACCACCTCGCGAGAGTAACAGGGCAGGTCTGTCCGCGGGCAGTGATACCTCAGGACCATTTCATAGAGGAAGCAATCCGAAGTCGTGAAAGTGGTCCGTGAGGACGCCGAATTTCGTTTCTCGGGCGTTAACTGACGCCGCTTGAGCGGAACATCTTGGCACGAGCTCGGCTGAGAGTGGGGCCGATGCTATTTTCAGGAATCCCCACAGCGGAACTAATTTGCTGGTAGGACTTTCCTTCGAGGTGGTACATTCTCACCACGTCGGCTTCTTTTCCAGCCAAATAACCGATCAATCGTTCCACTTCTTCGGCATCATCAAAATGGGCTTCGTGCGTGGATTCTTGTTCTACGGATTCGACGCCGTCGCCCAGCCTAGCCGCGGGTTTGTGCTTATGTAACTCACGTACTACGACGCGGCGTGCTACTACGGTGAGATAGGTAGCCAGACTACTCTCGCCTCGAAATCGTCGCAAAACCGCAAAATCGTTGGCGACAAGGGCCAAAAACACCTCGGCTGCGAGGTCTTCGCGATCCTGGTTGGTGATGCGGAGCGAACGACACTGCGAACTATGGTTGATGACGTGGATGACTAAGCCGACAAATCGGTCGGTAAAGTCTTCCCAAGCCTTTGGTTGGTGTTCTAGGCACCGCTGCAGCAAGTTGCGGTCAATGTCAGATAGCACCATTGGACAACATCCTCTTAGAATGGGGGGTGTGTAGGGGCGAGCCCTAAGTTGTCCTTTGGAGGAAACGTAGTGAACGAGTTAAACTCCAGGCCTGATTTGATTCTAGGGGGACATAAAAAACGAGGCAAGGCTGATGTTACCGTGTTGGCGTTTCACATCAGTTTCGTCGCTTGACAGGGCGACGTGCCGCTACTAGCATTTGCCTCGTGGCAAGAATATTGCTTTCATCTCAAATCGTTTGCTGGTAAGGTGTTGTCGTCGTTCGTGTCGTCTTATTCGGGTTGCCTGGGACACCAGTTTGGTCCGTTTTGGGTTGTCACGGATTATGGTTGAAGCTACTACACCAAGAGGCCGATGTGGATAAGACATCTGCGCATGATGAGTGATTGCGGTAAGTTGGAGGTTTCAGCTGCCTGCGGTGCCGCAGCCGTGCGGGATGATTAATCGAAAACCTGTTATGCGAGTAATTCACAGCCGGATTTGCTGGCAGTTGTTGTGATAAAGGAGAAACGGTTCTATGACACACGTCGTTGCCCAACCATGTTTTGCCTGCAAGTACACGGATTGTGTGGTCGTTTGCCCCGTGGAGTGTTTTTACGAGGGCGAGCAAATGCTGTATATCCACCCAGAAGAGTGTATTGATTGTGAGGCGTGCGTTCCCGAGTGTCCCGTGGAAGCTATTTTTCATGAGGACAACCTGCCCGATGAATGGGCTCCATTCACGGAGTTGAATGCTGAACTCGCGGCGCAGTGCGAAGTGATCACAGAGAAAAAAGAGCCGTTAGTTGATAACTAGCGGCAATTGCAAGGCAGGCAACCCGGTAGATTCCTGACCGTTGACCGGATTGGTTGGTGTGCGCGATTGCGCGTCTCAGGAGCGTTTATCGCTACCCGGTCACGTTTCTGCATAAGGTCGCTGGGAGTGGTAACCACGGCTTGCTCCGACGCACTAACGGTCGCCGACATTGCGCCGTTTCACGGCAGGTTGCCGAAACCGATCGAAACAGAACTCTGGCTGCGCTGTTTGTGTCACCGGTGCCGACCCACTCCAGCACCCTGCGGCCTGTGGGGGAAAGGCGCGATTGCGCCTTTACGGATTCTAGTGCTGGCTGCTGGGGTCCGTGCTGGCTATTGGGGTCCACAGTGCGGTTGACAACGCCGCCCGTCGTCTTAACCGTCACCGATTATCTGATCGTAGAATTTCACGTATTCGGTTGCTTCGTCGCTGGCCCGAAGTTGGATTGCGTGCCGTGGGTGGAGGTTTAATTGGCCCGTGATGTTGTAGGGGATCAGTGCACCCCACTCCACGGTTTCTTGCAAGGGTTCAATATGGTCTTGTAGCAATTGGATGATGGGGCGCAGTTTGAATTTGGGGTTGCGCAAGAAACCCAGTAGTAATTCCATGGGGCAGTTGCCGGCGCCCCGGCCAAGTCCCAACATCGTTGCATCGGCGCGGTTGGCACCAAGGATGATTGACTCAATCGTGTTCGCGAAGGCAAGCTGCTGGTTGTTGTGCGCGTGGATTCCGATTTCCTTGCCGGTACCTTCCAGCGCCTTCGTGTACTTTTTGTAGAGCATTTCAATCTGTTCGCGATAGAGATGCCCGAAGCTGTCGACGATCACCATGGTGCCCGCCGGTGTCGACTTGATGGTGTCCAGTACGGTGTCGACCTCATTTTCGGTGATATTTGAAACAGCCATCAGGTTCGCCATGGTCTCATAACCGAGCTCGTGGCAATGTTCGATCATCTGAGCAGCTTCTGAGACCTGGTGTGCGTAAAACGCGACACGGATCATGTCCAGCACACTTTCGTTAGCAGGGACAATTTGTTCTTTCCAGTCGCTCTTTTCCGCATCTGCCATGGCGGTCAGTTTCAGCCCGGTTTCCGCGGCGTTGTGGTCGCCAACGACACGGTTGATGTCGTCTTCGTCGCAATGTCGCCAGTCTCCGAATTCGTCTTTGGGAAAGAGACGTGAAGAGTTCTTGTAGCCAAGTTCCATGTAGTCGATACCCGCGGCGATGCAGGTTTCGTAGACGGCACGGACGAGCTCATCCGTAAACTGGTGCTTATTGATGAGGCCACCGTCTCGAATGGTGCAATCGAGCACGCGGAGTTCGGGACGATAGGTAATCCACGGGGCCTGGTCCGACATGTCACACCCTGTTTTGCAATGGGAGATAGCTGATGATGATACTCAGTAGTTCGCTGTAGCCGTCACGGCAAGAATATGTAGCGGGTGCCTGGCAACGATTTGTTCGCTTTGGGCATCCGCGGGTCGCGTCGTCGACCACTCTTCAGCGCAGCCGGGATAGAGGCAGCACGGCGTGGTCACCACGGAACCAGTTTTCATTCCTTTCCGATATTGGTCGTCACGCTTGGTTTCGCAAATCCTGGGTAACGCCAGTCGGGCGTTCATTGTCGCAGGAACTGACCTTCCTTCTCGGCACGCAAACGCGAACAGAAACGAAGGATTGTACCAGAAGCCAGGCTCGAAGTTGAGGACGGGTCCGGCGTTTCCTGGCACTAGAAGAAGGGTGGATTTGGCACAAGCGAGAACGTATGTTGGTGGCCCGAAAGTTAGTATAGAGTGCGTGGCGTCAGGCCTATTGCGTGGCGCCTTCAACGAGCGACAGGTAGGCTCAATTAGCCCTTTAATCGGCCTCATTTTGGCGAGGTTTCGGGCGAGTGAAGGAGGGGGGCGGGTTGCTGTCGCCTCCCAGAGGCCTGCAGGCCTGTTATGCCGACGAACCGTTCCGGAGTGTCGGCGATGTGATGGGGCCAGGCAAACATAACTCCTCTAAGCGCGGCGGATGCCCACCCCCTTGATCCGCTGGTCTCAAATTTGAAACGGTCGTTTGATGATCAGGCCACGGCCCGGACCGCTTCCTGGAATTGACTCAGTGGAAAGTACGGTTTGGCGGTGGGTACGGGTGGAAGCTGGTCCGTAACAATCGCGTCCGCACGCCGCAATTGGCGTGCGGGAATGGGAGTGCCATCTAACACCACTAACAGCTGACAGTCTGCCTGCCCTGTGAACTCCCCAGTGCCTGGAAGCACCAGCACTTCAATATCTGGAGTGTCCACCGTCGCTTGCGAAGTCAACTGTGGCAGGAATTCGACAACCTGCCCATAGGACTGAGGTTGGCCGGTCAAAGAAGTTGCCAGTTCTTCCGGTTTACGGTGTGTCATCCCACTCAGGCAACGAGTTAACCTACTCTGCCGTTGCAGGTATTTGACGTTGGGACCCGCTTTCCATTCAAGTGCTGCAGAGGGGACGTAGGGATGCCACAAGTGATAAGTGAAAGTGCGATTCATGACCGACTGAATCCGTATTCCCGCTTGCCTGAGACGTAATCGTAAGTCATCGTCTTCACAGCCCCAGCCAACGAAACGTTCGTCATAACCATTGACGCGTTCATAATCTTCGCGTGCGATGCCGATGTTGTTTCCAATCAACTTGGGCTTTGTCGCATGCCGGATGAGGTTGTACAAAACCGCTTTGCGGTGCTGTCGGGCCATGCGCCGTAATTCGGCGCGAGGAGCTGTGTTAACAAAAGAACCGTCTCGAATCTTGGAGTCGTTGATTTGCTCCGATGTTACCTGGTCGAGACGGCAGCAATCTCCGGCGGAAACAACGTGCCGTCGCCGCTGCCTCACATGCCATGAGACGTGATCGGACGGCAGTAGACAGTCGCCATCCAAGAACAACAGGTAGGGCGCCTGGCTAGCCTTGACTCCATTGTTGCGACAACGTGCGAGTTGAAATCCATTGTGGAGGTGGGTGACAAACTGGACCTGGAAATCAACCGATCTGGCGAAATCCCTGACGACCTGCTCGGTTTCATCGGTCGACCCGTCATCGGTCACGACCACCTCAAATCCGCCCGGCACATCCCGCTGGCAAGCAATCGACAGCAAACAGCGTTGCAGGTGGCCGGGGCGTTCGTAGGATGAAACCAGCAGGGCGATTTGCGGGACGGCCATATGTGTTTTGTTTACAGAGTCTGTGTAGTCAAAGCACNACGGAACCAAGTCGCAGAGCTGAACTTCCGCAGTTGAATTCTGCTGGAGANGTGAGANCGCGTGGAGCCGACTGTTCNGGCGGCCAGCCNNCTNCCCAGGTATAGGCCAAATTGCGCGAGGAAGTCAACGTCTTTCCCGAGCGGGCGNACCGTCTGTGCAGGAAAGCGATATCACNCACGAAATACCTGCGGGAACTTCATGCGGTTACTTTATGCCTCCGTGGCAATTTGCTCNCGTACTTTCCAGATGACCCAGCCCAACAAACGGAAATAGACAAAGAGGAGGCCGACNGTGCCGACGCTGATAAAGCCGTTCGCGAGGATGTCGCCGAAGGCGTATAAGCAGCCGATTGCATACGCGCTGATCAGGATAATCGGGCCGGCCAAATAGAATGCCGTCCAGCATGAGATATTTGCTTTCAGGCTGCGCCAAATCGTCAACGCCACGGGGTTGAAGCAGGAGCGGTTCTCGAGCATTGACGCGAATAATATGGAGAGTAATGCGGAAACGCTGAGAGCGACAGGAAACAAGGAAATCCACATCGGCACCTCGAGTAAGATGAGCGGAGCAGCGATTATCGCGCCTGGTAATGCAGCGATCACGGCCGAATTGATGACGTAGAGTGTGTCGAGTGCCCAGTCCAGGAACCCCGTCAGAGGTGGCCAGTGTTCGATATTGAGGGCGCCGCTGGAGGTTTCACCGGCAATCGTCAACAGCGTGACGGAGAGGAAGCCCGTGACCAGGCAACCTGAAATCGACGTTAGAATCCAAAAGGAGACCCAAATGATTCTTGCGACGGCTTCACCGAGATCTTGACCAGGAGGGTTGAGCGCGAAGTAGAAGCAAGAAGCGACGAGAGTTACTCCAAGCGACAAAATTCCCCAGTACCCCAAGGTTTGGGGTTGTAGCAGGAATTTGAGTAATGCGATGGGCGGAGTTTCCAATTCGATCCCAGGATGTTCTTCCTTGAAGTAGGTTGCTTTCCTCTCTCTGGCTTTTTGCAGCGTCTGTTGCGCCATTTTGCGCATTTCTTGATTTTCAGGACGCGCTACTTCTGTCTCCGCTTGCAATTTCACCAGGTCGATATGGTCACTCTCCGTATGGGGCGTCGCAGGGCGTTTACGCCGAGTGGTTTTCGGTTTGTTGATCAGGGTTTTCGAGTGACAGTCCGGACACTTGGCTTCTTGCCCTATGTCACGAACGCGTACATAGATTCGCGTTCCACAGAGCCGACATAAAATCCCAAATTCTTCATTCGGGTTTACGTCGGTGACCGCGTTGCTGTCAGTGTGAGGGGAGTTGGGCGGCCGCGGTGGGGAAGGCTCGTGGGCCGCTTCCATGGCAACGATTTCTTCTTCCGCTCCTTCGCCAACGCTCATGATGCGGGAGGCGGCGCCCGGGTTCTCGGGGTTAACAATTGCGGGAGTCTCATCAACGTCGACGAGCTTATATTCGTCGTCGTCTTCGTCGGGTCCCGGTGAACCAGCTGTCTGGCCGGGCTGAGGTGTCGACGCGGCAGACGGGCTCACCCAAGGCTGTGTATCGACGTCCGCCAGTGTGTAGTCATCAAAATCGTCCTCATCCGGACTAGCAGCCACTCCCCTGGAAGAGGTCGCAGGTTGCTTATCGCCTGGATTGCGAGCGTCAGTCGGGCCGGCTGCAGAGGAAGGGGTGTGAGGATTTCGATTTTCATCGGTGGCCTGCACGGGGGGTAGGGATGGCGCGGTGTCGCTCGGTGGCTCGACAAGAATGGACTCGAGACACTCGGGACATGTGATTGTCTGTCCAACTTGATTCAAGTGGGCTTGCAGGGGAGTTTGACAATGGGTGCAGCTCAGCGTGAGGTCACCCGTTTGCGACCCCGGCCTGCTCGATACCTGTACACCATCTTGAAGTTTGGCATCGGCTGACGATGAAGGGGTTCCCGGGACTTTAATCGTTTGTTGGCAGTGAGGGCATTGAGTACGGGTTCCAGCTTGCGCATCCGTCGCTGTAACCGTCTGGTTGCAGCGGGGGCATGTGAATTTCAGAGGGGCAGCTGGCGTTTGGCGGGTGTTCATCGATCTTGCCGGGTCAAGCGCGGGACGCAACTGGGGTGGTGGACCGTGGGCGAAGGTACAGTATTGCTACCTGCTTGAGCAATCAGGGTTCGTTCGAATTGTTGCCGGTTACATGTTTTTGACTGGTGGAAGCTTCGTCTTGACCAACGGTTGGATAATCGCAGGTACATCGGTAATGATTCCATCAACTCCCCATTCAATTAACTGTAGTGCACGAGCACGTTGATTGACCGTATAGACCCATACCTTGAGGCCCGCGCGATGGACTTGTGCGATGTCGTCTTGGCCTAAATCTTGGTGTTTCCAGCCAATGAACTGCGCACCCGTTGACCGAATTGCACGAATTCGCTGTTTGCTGATTTGCTTGTTACCCAACGCTCCGAGAACCGCATGGGGAACTAGCCGATGGCAGTCAGCCAGGTAATCCCAATCAAACGCTTGAATGACGACTTGATCGAGTAGATTCATGCGGCGCAATAGTGTGATGCATGTTTCTGCATCGCCACCTTTGCGTTCGATTAACGTGGTTGAGCCCTGTTGAATCACGCGCAGTGCCTGCTTGAGTGTGGGAATACGTTCATGAGCGAACTTCTTGTCGAACCAACTACCGGCGTCGAGTTGCCATAATTGAGCAAGTGTCTGTTTGTCGACCAGTGGGTCTTTGATGCCCAGGGCACGCACCGCGTTGGTAGTTCGTTGCAGATTGCGATCGTGGATGACCACAGGTACCCCGTCTGCGCAATGGTAATAGTCAAGTTCGACCAGGTCGGCGCCGAGAGCCACCGCGGCGCGAAACGCTGCCAGCGTATTTTCCGGTGCCTGACTACTATTGCCGCGATGGGCAATGACGAGTGTTTCAGACGATTTTACTAGTGCTTGAGCGGGTTTTCCGGTGGGGCCTGCTGCCTGACAGCGTTGCTTCGAAAGCACGCTGGCTCCTGGCAGCAGGCCGCTGATCAAAAGTGCGGCAAGCAGGATTCGCAGAACAGTCTGTGTCAGACTCCATTGGGCATCACAGGTCTGCCTTGGGTGGTACGTGTTTTGATTATTCGGCAGGCTGCAAGCAATCATGGGTTTAGTCTTCCAGGACCTCTGCTTCTCGCACCTTAGCTACCTCAGTCGCACGATTTTCGTGTGTCTTGGTCAGTTCTTGAACGGACTCTTTGACTGCGTCGCGTTCGTCCTCACTGAGCGTTTTGTCTTTTTGTTCCTGGTCCGCGGCTTTATTGGCGTCTCGGCGGATATTGCGAATCGCGACTTTGGCCTCTTCGGTAAGTTCTTTGATACGCGCGACCATCTTGCGGCGTACGTCTGTTGACAAAGCTGGGATATTAATCCGAATCAAACGTCCATCGTTTTGAGGATTGAATCCCAGGTCGCTCGCGACAATAGATTTTTCGATGTCTTTGATTGTTCCGGGGTCGTATGGCCGGATGACAATTTGTGTCGGTTCTGGTGCCCCCACTGAAGCAAGTTGCTTGATGGGTGTCTGAGATCCATAGACTTCCACTCGGAGCGAGTCTACCAAGCCTGGATGCGCGCGCCCTGTTCGGATTCCCGACAGGTTGGTCTTGAGAACTCCGAGGGCTTTTTCCATCCGTTCTTCGGCATCTAGCAGAATGTCATCCGCGGGCATAATGGCTTCAACCTCTTTGGAAAATGCGGCAGTTAGATGTGTTGGCATGGAAGGCCGGGACCGGCTTCCAGACCCTCCAGAGAATCATACGCGGTATCTAGTAGATGCGCCCAGTTTTCCGTCTTTCCGCGATTGGGAAGTTCCTTTTCGCGATGGTGTCGTCAGTGAATGCGTTGCCCAGGTGACGCGCCGTCGTGGACAGTTAGCATGAAAACTTCTTTTTCGCCGAGGCCAGCAGCCAGAATCATGCCTTCGCTCACCCCAAATTTCATTTTGCGAGGTTTCAGGTTCGCGACCATGATGACGAGCTGACCGACCAGTACTTCCGGCTGATATGCTTGTTTTATTCCCGCAAAAACTGTGCGTTTTTCCTCACCTCCGAGGCTAAGGGTGAGTTTTAACAGTTTATTCGCTTCTGGGACGTCGGCGGCTTCAAGCACGCGTGCAACACGAAGATCGACGTTGACGAAATCATCGATCGTGCATTCGTCCGCGAGTGGTTCTGCCAGCAGGTGTTCGCCACTGTCCGCGCTATGTTCGGAGGAGCGGTCCTCGTCTTCTCGTTCTTTGGATTCTTCAATCATCAGGTTAATGTCCTTATCGTCTACCCGTTTGAGCATATGCTGAAACCGGGCTACCGGAGTACCCAGTAGAGGAGATTGGGATTGTTGCCAGTCAACGAGCGGGTCACCGAGAAGGTTGCTAACTTTTTCTGCCAACTCCGGCAGCACTGGCGAGAGATAGATTGCCAGTTGGCGAAACAGGTTCAGTGCTACCGTGCAGACGTCCTGCAGTCGGTCGAGTTGATCAGGGTCCTTTTTTAGTTTCCATGGTTCGGCAGATTCAACGTAGGGGTTTGCTCGATCCGCCAGACTCATGATCAGCCGCATGGCGCGGTTGTAGTCGCCGTGTTCATACGCCTGGGCAATTTCATTTCCAGATTGGGCCGCGTATTCAAACAGGCCTCCATCATCCGGGTAGCGGGAAGAGAGCCCACACTCCGCCACAAACTTAGCGGTGCGACTCCCTAGATTCACAAATTTCCCAACCAGGTCGGCGTTGACGCGGTTAATCAGTTCATCCAGGTTCATGTCCAGATCGTCGACATGGGGCCCCAGTTTGGAAGCGTAATAGTAACGCAAATAATTCGGATCAAGGTGTTTCAGATATGTGGACGCTTTGACGAAAGTGCCTTTGCTCTTTGACATTTTTTCGCCGCCCACGGTCAAGAATCCGTGGATGTGAACACGCGTTGGCAGCGAATAATTCGCTGCCTTGAGCATGGCGGGCCAGAATAGACAATGGAAATACTGAATGTCCTTGCCAATGAAGTGGTGGATTTCCGTTTGGTCATCGCGCCACCAAGTGTCGAATTCTTCTCCTGTGCGGTCACACCATTCCTGGGTTGAGGCCATGTAACCAATGGGTGCGTCAAACCAGACGTACCAATAGTGTTTCTCGTCGGTGCCAGGGATGGGGAAGCCAAAGTAGGGAGCTGGTCGGGAGACATCCCAGTCCCGCAGCGGTTCATGCAGGAAATGTCCTTTGAGGTAATTGGCGACTTCGACTTGCAAGTGATTTTCGTCTTGTGTCCAAGCGTCGAGAAAGGCGTGCATTGCCTCGATCTCAACAAAGAAATGGTCCTGTTTGCCCAGAACCGGTGGTGTGTCGCTAACCGTACTGATGGGATTGATCAGGTCCGTGGCGGTGTAGCTCGCGCCGCATTTGTCACAATTGTCGCCGTATTGGTTCTCGGCCTGGCATTTTGGGCAGCTGCCTGTGACGAATCGATCGGGCAACGACTCTCCCGTAGTCGCATCCAGGAATTCCGTGACCTGCCGTTGGACGATAAGTCCTTTGTCCTGAAGTGCCTGCCAGATTTGATCGCAGAGTTTGCGATTGTGCGGACTGTCAGTGCTGCCGTAATTATCGAATTCAATGTGGAACCCGTGGAAGTCGCGTTCATGTTCGGATTGAATTTCGGCGATAAAGGCCCGCTCGGAAATTCCTCGTTGCCGAGCGCTTTTCATAATCGCTGTGCCGTGTGTGTCGTCGGCACAGAGGTAAATGCAGCGGTGGCCTCTTAGTTTCTGAAACCGCACCCAGATATCGGTTTGGATGTACTCCACGAGATGGCCGATGTGAATCGGGCCGTTCGCGTAGGGAAGTGCGGAAGTGACGAGAATCCTTCGCTCGCTCATGTAGGCTCCGCGGGTCACCGAGAGGGAAAGTGAGTGCGAAGCGGCATTGTAGTACTAAAGCAGCTAACCCAGGAATGGGTCTGGGGTTGCCACGGGTTGGATGGCCAGCAAACTGCTGCTCAGGGCAAGTGTGAACCCAGATGTAATCAAAATGAAGTTGATGAACATGCTTGGCTCCCAGTGTCGTAATAAATGCCGGGTTGGATGAGTTGATGTCTTCTGCAGAAAAGGTGTTCCAGAAGCAGCAAGTCGGCAGTAAGGATGGGTCGTAAGTCGTTGTTTTAAAATGCTTTGCGTATTATTTCCGAGTTGTTGCCTGGTGGATGAAACTACGGTTTGATGTGTCGTAATGATTCAATGTTGAGTCAAATAGAGGCCATTTATGGCGCTGTTAGGGGAGTTCAAGGCGTTGTCTCACGCTCTACTCATGCGGCGGGCTTATGCTCGGTTTCGGTCCAGTAGAACATGAAAAAACGGCGGTTCGACAAGGCTGTCGAACCGCCGTAAAGAAAGGTGTTAGGTCGCAGCTGCTGGAACCTACCAGGGTGCCCGGATATAGAACGCCCCGAACTGGTCGGTGTGCGTTGCCGGAGTTGGCGTTGCGTGCATCGTTTGCTTTTGCCCGTTGTTGATCTCTTCGGGGAAAGGCCGTCGGTATTGGTGGTAAATGGGCGCGACTTCCGACTGTGCGACGCCCCAGCCCCAGCGTACCTGCGTCCGCGCCGTGGGCGGCACGACGAGGGCCAGGGGCCGTCCCCACGCCGTGTGATTGTAGTTCGCGTGCCAGGGAGTCACGCGCGCCGCTCGCAGATTCCAGCGGTCATTGAGCACGCGGCGCCCACCCAGCAGGTAATAGCCTTCGTGAGGGCGGTGTGGGCCGATCAGGTCTCGCAATTTGCCAGCCTGAGTTTCGTTGCTTATTCCCAGTAAAGAGAACGCAACGATTGTGAAAAGGGCAAGTCGTTTCATGGCGACATTCCTATGTCTGGCTCTAAAGGGTTTGATGGGAGGAGACTGGCAAATGACGTTGCCGCGTAAGCGGTTCGTTCCTTAGCGAGCTCGCGTCAGTTTTTGACGCATGAAATCGAGGATACCGGTCATCGGAGGGCTGTACCACTTGACGGAGGTGCGGTTAAAGCCGCGGCCGCCGTTGGAATAGCGGTGGTAACTGCGGTGGTGGTCATAGAGCATTTCATGCGGAAGTAGCGGCTGGTAAGTGTAGTAGGTGTGGCCAACATTGGTGGGAACCGGCAGTGGCGCTACGTAGAGTTGAGTTGCGAATTGGCCACTACCCGCTGGCACGTAGTAATTGTGGAACAACGCCGGCTGTCCGTACTGAACTGGCTGTGCCTCAATAACTTCGCCGCGGGCGGCATGGTGGGCGAACAGACGTCTTGGTTCGTCAGCACGACTTTGATTAACTGGTCCAATACCGATGGCGTTGCTGGCCAGAATGACGGAAAGGACAGCGATCGAACGGAGTACATTGTGAAGCATTTTGACGTTCCTTCGTGTAGTGCTTGGGGTGGGGTTAGTTGGGTCAGGGGTAGGTAAATAAGGACCACACTTTGTATGGATGTGTGGAGGTGGTCGGTTAGTGCTGGATCCACTGACTGTGGGTAATGTGACGCGNNCTGGTAAGATGGGACGTNTGGATNCTATTAGGTTATCTCGGTCAAGGCGGCTTTGGCGGTGAGTGTTTCTTTGTTTGCCAGCTGAATTTGCCCTCTCGACCGGCATTGGNAGGTTAAACCNCCTGTATATGAGCCGTTAGAATCAGTACAATCGCACTGGACGGAAAAGACTCCAGAGAGAACCGGGGCAGGCGTTCGCTTCCTGTTGGCGGTGCTGGCTTCTCTGGTGGATGGACATTGACCGCAACATCGAGGGTAAAGGAGTACCCGGTTTGAGCCCGCAAGCGACTAATGGAAAACGTTCTCCCGCGACGGAGAATGGGCGGACTAGGGTAGCTAAGTCGGGGACGCGGAGGCGACGTACCACGGCGCAGTCGATGGCTGCTCAGCAACGCAACATTTCTGTCAGCGAGTTCTTCGCGAAGAATCGCCATTTATTGGGTTTTGACAACCCGCGCAAGGCGCTGCTGACGACGGTCAAGGAAGCGGTTGATAATTCGTTGGACGCCTGCGAAGAAGCGGGGATTGTTCCGGAAATCTGGGTCCGGATCGAATGCGCCAAAGGCAACCGTTATAGCGTTGCGATTCAGGACAACGGGCCCGGTATCGTTAAGCGGCAGGTGCCGTTGATATTCGGAAAATTGCTCTATGGTTCCAAGTTTCACCGCTTGCGTATGAGTCGAGGGCAGCAGGGCATTGGGATCAGCGCTGCTGGGATGTATGGCAAGCTGACCACCGGAAAACCGGTCAAGATCACTACGAAAATTTCGGTTCGGAAACCGGCCCACTACTACGAGGTGGAGATCGATACCAAGCACAACGTGCCGGAGATTCACAATGGCCGGGGTGAAGGTGTTGACATTCCCCCCGGTGAGAAGGGGCGCGCCTATATGCAGCGCCACGGTATTGAATGGGTTTCACATTATGCCGCGGCGGAGGGGCAAACGCCAAAGGAGTTACGGAGTGGGACTCGCGTCACGATTGAGTTGGAAGGCAAGTTTCTGCGAGGTCGAGGAAGCGTTGATGAGTATTTGCAGCAGACTGCGATAGCGAATCCGCACGTAACACTTCATTACGTCGATCCTGAAGGGCAAGAACGAACATACGAACGCTCTACAACGGAACTTCCAGTTGAGCCCAAGGAAATCAAGCCGCACCCATACGGAGTAGAACTGGGGCACTTGGTTACGATGTTGAAAGATAGTAAGGCAGTAACGCTCTCTCAGTTTATGACAAGCGCTTTTTCTCGAGTCAGTGCCGCGGTTGCCAGGCGGATTTGTGAGGCGGCGAACCTGAGTACCAGGGCTTCCACGCGAAAAATCGGTCGTGACGAGGCAGATGCGCTGTATCAAGCGATTCAGCAGACACGTATCAGTAACCCCGCGACGGATTGTATTTCACCTATTGGCGAGGACCTGTTGCTGAAAGGCTTGCATCACGTGGTGCCAGGTGAGTTTTATGCGGCGGCTACCCGTCCACCAGCGGTTTATCGGGGGAACCCGTTTCAAATTGAAGTTGCGCTAGCTTATGGCGGCGGCAATAGTGTTGAAAAACTTACCTACGAGGTGCTGATTGAATTGCTGGGCCACAGTGATGCCCGCACACTACGTCAGTTCCTGGTGAATACTTTTGATGGCATCGGTTCGGACTCGGCAGATCGCATTATCAAGAGCTCTGGATTTGGTAGCCGGCAGTCGCCGGCTCGCATGGGTCCAGCGGATATCAAAAGTCTCTTGGACGCTATGCAGAACGTGACGCTCTCTGAAAAGCAGAGTATGCAAATTATGCGGTATGCGAACCGAGTCCCTTTGCAGTTTCAGGCAGCCGGTTGCGCAATTACCCAAGGAGTGATCAATACGAACTGGCGTTCATACGGGCTTTCACAATCACGCGGGGGAATGCCTGCAGGGCCGGTGACGGTGATGGTCCATATGGCTAGCGTCTGGGTACCGTTTACCAGTGAATCGAAGGAGGCAGTTGCAGCCTACCCGGAAATTGAAAAGGAACTTCGTTTGGCATTGCAGGCTGTGGGGCGGAAGTTGGGTATGTATTTACGTCGCCGCAAACGCGTCAAGCAGGAAGGTGAACGCCGCAGCATTTTTCTGCGTTATCTGGGCGAGGTAGCAACAGCGGTTACGGAAATTAATGGTGGAGACCGCCAGGGTCTTTACGAACAGCTCCTAAAGGTTGCCAAACGGAAAACAGCTGAGGCTGATACCAATTTAGATAGCCGCGGCCGTGCTATTGTTGAATCGGATGAGGATTACGGGCGCAATGTGCTGGTTGTCGAACAGCGTCCCGAAGACCTCTTGGTAGGTCTTGCAAAAACAGATGATGAACAAAAGCAGCTTTTTTGAAGTGATGGGCTATGGCAAAGAAAACTGCGAGGCGCAAAGTCTCTAAGACAGAAGAGAAAAACGGAAAGTTGAGCGCCAAGGACCGCAAGACGCTCAAGTCGATTGGTGGGCTTGCTGAGGGGGTCAATAAAGCGGCGTTTCGCGGGCGCGATCCTCACCTGGAGATTCCGTCGCGGTCTCTTTCAAACGTTCGGTACAACAAAACCAAACGCTTCATCGAGATGGGACGAGGAAAGAACCGCCGAGAGTTGTTCAATCTCTCGCAGGCCAAGAGTTATATGCAGACCGTTTTGGTCGGAAATGGTTGTCGCCAGCTAATCAACGCCGGAAAGACCACTAGTATTCGTGGACTCTACTACCTGCTCAAGCATACCATTGAAGGGACGCGTGAGGAGACTTTTGACGAACAAAAGGATTGCGACCCGATCATCGAAGATGTTGAAGTTATGCTCAGCGCCTTGCGTGAAGAGCTGCATCTTTATGCGAAGAATGCCGGAGCCATGGTTGGGCCCATTACGCTAGTTGATAGTGGGGATGAGATCGATTGCTCTCGAATGGGCTCAGGAGGGTACAGTATTCCGTCTATTGCCGAACCCGAAGTGGTCCAATTCAAGCGGCATACCGCGAAGTTTGTCTTGCATGTCGAAAAGGACACCGTTTGGCGAAGATTTAACGAGGATAAATTCTGGCAAGAGCATGATTGTATTCTGACGCATGGTGGTGGTCAGCCGCCGCGTGGTGTGCGTCGCTTGCTGCACCGCTTGCATCACGAGTTGAAGTTGCCAGTTTACTGCCTGTTGGATAACGACCCTTGGGGTTATTACATCTATAGTGTGATTAAGCAGGGGTCGATCAACTTGGCGTATGAGTCAAAACGCATGGCAATCCCGGCTGCCCGTTATATGGGGATGCGGAGCAAGGACTACGAACGCTGCGGTTTGTCGTCCAGTGTAACGATTGGATTGAACGACAATGACGTAAAGCGGGCCAAGCAAATCGCGGGTTACCCGTGGTTTGCCAACAAGAAGGCTTGGCAGAAAGAGATCGATTTGATGCTTCAAAATGGTTTCAAGCTCGAAGTAGAAGCACTCATCAACAAGGGTATCAGTTACGTCACACAGGAGTATGTTCCTGCACGTCTCGACGATCGGGATTTTCTGGATTAAATCGTTTGTGGAATGGAAGCAGAGGGTATCTGTTTCTTGCCAACAGATTCACTCGGGCGATCGATCTGGATTACGTCAGAGCAGGTCGCTCGCACTCACCCTGGCGTGTGATGCGTTACCGCCCTGCTTACCCGCTGAAATGTCGCTGGATTGAACTTCAATGGCCACACCTTATCCGAAGATGGCGCAGTGGAAGTCAGCCCAGGAGTTCCGAGAGCGTTTGAATGAATTAGCGCTTGATTTGCCTGTGGACGACCAGGTCCTGTCTGCCAGCGAAGATTCGCCGTTAGCGCAGCCGTTACGAGTTGGTGAGATAGACGTTGGCAACCGGTGGTGCATTCACCCGATGGAAGGTTGGGACGCGAATTCCGATGGCTCCCCATCTGAATGGACGTTGCGGCGTTGGCGTCGCTTCGGTCAAAGTGGTGCCAAGTGGATTTGGGGCGGCGAGGCGGCAGCTGTCCAGCCTGATGGTCGGGCTAATCCTCACCAGACCATGGCGATTCCAGGAAATCAGCCGGGCCTTGCTTTGATGTTGCGTCAACTCGTGGAAACGCATGAAACCTGTTTCGGTACAAGTGAGGATCTTTTGGTTGGTTTGCAGCTAACGCATTCTGGACGATTTTGCCGCCCGCGTTCAAAGGAGCTAGAGCCTAGAATTGCGTATCACCACCCTTTACTCGATGAGAAATTCGGAATTGATCCGGTTGATCGTCAGGTGGTTTGGACTGATGCCGAACTGATGAAGTTGATCGATCGTTTTGTTGAGGCGGCCGGCACTGCACGTGAGGCGGGATTTCATTTTGTTGATATCAAGTCTTGTCATGGCTATTTGCTACATGAGTTTCTCAGTGCGCGGTCTCGGCCGGGTGACTTCGGAGGTGACTTTGCAGGTCGTACACGCCTGTTAACAACGATTGTCGGGCGAGTCCGAGAACAGTACCCGGACTTGATGGTGATGGTGCGGCTAGGAGTCTTTGATATGCCGCCGTTCGTAACCAGCCGCGAACGCGGCAAGCCCATGGAGTTCGAACGTTTGCTGCCCTATGGTCTGGGTTTCGGTGTGAATCCGGAAAATCCGATGGAGTACGATCTGACAGAGCCCTTGCGGTTGATCCAAGAATTATGTGATTTAGGTGTCGCAGCAATCAATATTTCGGCGGGCAGTCCTTACTACAATCCACATATGCAGCGCCCGGCGATATTTCCTCCCAGTGATGGCTATCAACCACCCGAGGATCCGCTAGTTGGTGTTGTCCGTTTAGTGAGGGCGGCTCATGAGTGCAAACGCGCGTTTCCCGACTTACCAATGGTTGGCACTGGTTACAGTTACCTGCAGGAGTTTTTGCCTCAAGTAGCCCAGGCTGTGGTACGTGCTGGCTGGATTGATAGTGTGGGACTTGGCAGGATGGTCCTTTCATATCCCGGCTTGCCCGCCGACACGCTGAACGGTCGAACGGTGGTCAGGAAGCAGGTCTGCCGGACGTTTAGCGATTGTACGACAGCGCCGCGTAATGGTATGGTTTCAGGCTGCTTTCCACTTGACCCAGATTATCGAGTATTACCTGAGGCGAACCGATTGCGAGAAATCAAGCGCTCGTAGGAAAGTGCTGGAAAGGAACGATTTGCGTAACCGCTGAGAGGCTATTTTCATAATTGACAATCTGGTTTGATCCGTATTAGTTCATCGTTTGCGGACCGGTTGGTGTTTTTCTAGTATCAAGACAAGCTCGGTTGAATTGCGCCGTAGATGCGTCGCATGTCTTTGACCTCGCGTTTTGGCGGAGCGTGATTAAATGGATTCAGGTGATGTGATTAGAGAAGCTGTTGCGGATGTGGGTATCAAGCGTGTCGCAACTCAAATGAGGCTTTCTCCATCCTTGATTTATAGGTGGTGTGATTCTCAACGGACCGGCGATGTGTCGGCGACGATCAATCCACTCGATCGAGTTCTCGAACTGTGCAAGCTCACAGGCAATGAGCATCCCATACATTGGCTTTGTGAGCAGACGGATGGTTTCTTTACGCCGAACCCACAGGTGTACGGTGTGCAAGGAGACGTGTCGATTCGGCACACCCAACAGATTGTCCAGGAATTCAGCGAATTGCTGACGGCAATTACCAATGTGATGAGTCAAGGTGAAGAGGTTTCCGCAGAGGAAGCTCAGAGCATTCGTTCCGAATGGGAGGACCTGAAGCGTGTCGCGGAGAGTTATGTGGTCTCGGTGGAACGGTGTGAAGAAGCCCTGGATCCGTCGTAGGGGAGCATTCTGACGCACCGGGGAAACTAGCTGACGCTAGAGTGAGGTGTTGCTAGGGCCACGCTGCATTGCGCAACCTATGAGTTGAGCACGTTCATAATGACAACCGTTCTCGATTCAACAGTCAAGCTTTGGCCAGGTTTGGCGAGCGTTTGCTGAAGGTAACCTAACGCAATGGCTCCCTGCTGCTTGGGTGAATAGCCAGTAGATGTGACGACGCCCACAGCGCGTTCGTCGTGAGTCAATATAGCCTGTGCCGCAACCGGTGACGGGCTTTTGCAGTCGATTTGTACCAGTCGACGGTTGACGTGCCCTACCGCATCGACACGAGCAACGGTTTCCTGTCCCAAGTAACATCCTTTGTTGAAGTTGATCGCCGTAACGTCGCGGCCCAATTCTTGCGGCAGATTGTCTTGCGAAATGTCCGTGCCGTACTCTGGCCAGCCAGATTCAATCCGCAGTACTTCCCACGTGGCTTGTTGGCCCTTGACCAATCCATGATCTCGCAAGCAACTGAGTAACGATTCGAAATGTTCCGTTGCGGTTGCCAATAGGAACCCTGGCTGACGCAAGAAGGGAACGCTGTAGCATACGGCTGGGAACGCGGGAGTCCTTGATTCACAGTGAGACCAGGCAGTTTGGGGCAGGTCGTGGCCGATGACCCTTTTCAGGACCGCGTGTGCCTGCGCACCACAGATAAATACTCGAGATTGTGTCGCGGAGCAGTCTGCCAAATGCACATCCTCCATGATGATGTACCGGGAGAGGTGTTCAATCAGTGCTGCTGCTTGATTAGCCGCCGCATCTAGTACCAGTCGGTCGGAGTGGCAAAAGACGGCGACATGACCGACGATTTTTCCTTTTGGATTGCAGAGGAAAGCTTCGCAGCCTGTTCCAGGCGTTAACGCGTTGATGTCGTTCGTGCAAAAACTGTGCAAGAAGTTACTACGATCGGAGCCTGTGATTTCGATTCGTGAACGGTCGCTGAAGTTAATGTAGCCAGCACCGCTGGTAAACAACTGGTATTCATCCAACACGCTGGTTGGCAATGGAATTGGTAGAGGTTCATTCATCTGGTTGCTCGCCAAGATGGAGGGATCGGAGGTGTACGGCAGAGTTGTTATAGGGCGGGTGATACCGAGAGGCCATCAGAACTTTTGAATCGCGAGAAGAACTAAGGGGTTTGTGTCTCATGCTGCAACAGTGTGGGGGCTGCGTATTGCGCGTTGCTGATCAGAATACAGGAATCGCACTGTTCGCCTAGGCGTTGCAAGTTCTGGGGGGCGTCGACATGTGTAAAGCCGATGCTCTCGGTTTCATGGATTTCCAATTCACTAACCAGGTAGACACTAGCGCGTTGCAGAGTTTGTCGTATGCGTTGTACTACGAGTTCTTCCTCGGCGGTGTGCTTAGGCCGGTCGTCTTGCGATGAAAGCTCACTGAGATCAAATGCCATACGCTTCAAGGCGGGGGGCGGTGGTTCTTTTAATGCGGTACATAACCCGATGGCCCCTCTCTCTTGTACTACCGTTGCGGAAGCGGCCAGGGCCCGCGCGACATGTTCCCAGGTCTGCAATTCGGGGCCGCCACCAATCGCTCCGATCACGAGATCGGCCTGTTCTGGAATATCCGTGCGCCATGCATTTGTAGACATGTCGTTTCCGAGCTTCTGGACTACTTCGTTTTTCCCGGCAAGCACGTGCAAGGCTTCATTGCTCGCACCAGGAACAACCTGAATGCCGAGTTGGATTCCCAATAGCCAGGCGGCTTCTTGCGCTTCTACGGCGTTTTGTGTGCGGGCTTGAGAGTCAGTGTTACAGAGCAGTCTGAACTTGGTATCGGTATCTGAAAAGGTAGGGAAGAGTTTGCCATGTAACGCACAGTCGTACCCTTCAATACCGGGTACCGAGGCCTCAATTGGAAGCACGAGGTCCGCGTCGCAGAGTGCACGGTGGAAGTAAACAGGATTGCCTTGTTGGGATGCTGCGATGTAGCCCAGGGACGTGCGTTCATCGGGGGTATGCGAAGCGATATGAATCTTGGCATGGATGGTCCCCGGTGATTTGTAGCGAGCGACATCGGCTTCATTGGGCAGTAGGAGCGTGATCTCTTCAGGTTGCGCGGACGCGTCAAGCAACATGTCAATAACTTTGGTGGCGATCGGTTGCATGCACGGTAGCGATGTGCACACTGCGATCGTTATTTGATCACCCGGCACAGTCGCGGATGTTATCGGTGGAAAATCCAGTGGGTTGCGCAGCGCATCTGCCGTAGCGGCCTCAGCATTTGTGTGCTTCTCGGCTACCGGTCCCGAGCACTTTACGATTGGTGTTCCGGAGGGAAAGCGTAACGATAGTGAATGTCCGGATCCGTAAGAGAATGAGTGTGGGGGCATAGAAACTGCTCTCAAGATTGCCTGCACGTCCCGTAGAGTGCTTGCATCCGCGGGTTTACTTGGTGTTTGCTTGGTAATTTGGTTCTGGCAATTTGGCAGAATAGCAGGTTGCATTTCACAGAGGCTGCGCTGAAGTGCTCTTCCGCCGGTTAGGCACGCGGCTAGCATAGCAGTCATACTGCTGCCTAGCCGAGGGGTATGGCAAGATACGCAGGATGGCAGCTAGTTCCACGGCGGGGCATCTCAATGTGATGGCAAGGATTCCGAGGTTTACCTCTGCTGCCACTTTGCGAATAATCCAACCTGTTCGTCGCTCCCCAAACGCCATTGCGGAAGGATGCCGATTGTGATCAAGGAACGGGTGTTTGTTTGTTGGCGTACGCGGTTAACGCGATTATTGCAAGTTTCGCGGGGGGACTGTTCTATTGTCGAGCCGATCTCCAGGCTGCTGGCGTTCCGCTCCGCACCCGAGCGACAGCCGGTGAAGTATACGTCATTCGTCGTGTGGTGCTGGTGTACCGCGCTCGTCAGTGCTGTAGCGTTATTTGCTGGCTGCAATTCTGTATCAGGTCCACCGACGGATGAAACTAGTTCCGTTGGTGCGGATGAGGTTTTGGGCCGGATGATCACCGCTTATCGGGATGCGACTGCTTATAGCGATCGCGCTTACGTTAAGTTGCAGATTAAGGAAGAAGAGCAATGGCGGGAACAGGAGGAAGAGGCGCGTGTTGCCTGGGGGGAGAATCGACAGCTGGCGATTCACACGAGTGCTTTGCAGCTCGTCTGTAACGGAAAAAAGTGGTATGCCGCCATTTCGCCGCAATGGCAAGATCTCGACGGACAGGTTGTGGTTCGTGATGCACCGGAACGCGTGGATTTCGACGCCTTACATCAAGACTCTATGATCAAGAGTCAACTGATGGGGGGACTTGGGCCGCTCGTTCAACTTGAACTTCTACTCTCAGACCAGCCTCTGGCGGAGATGCTGACGGCAGCGAATCGGAAGCAGGTGTTGCCGCCGTTGCCGATTGAAGGGCAACCTTGTCGTCGGATTGAATTGGTTACGGAAGAGGGATCATTCGTTTTATGGATTGACCAAGACCAATATTTATTGCGACGGCTTGAGCTTCCCAGTAGCCAGTGGCTCACGGCTGCGTCGGAGCGGAGAGAAGATAGCGTTCGTTGGAGTGTGGAGTTTGAGGGGGCGGTTTTTGCGCCAGACAACAAGGGGGCGCGTTTTACCTTTGACATGCCTGCAGACGCACGTCCCGTGGAAGCGTTTGTGACGCCACCCAAGCCGGTACCGGTAGACCTCTATGGAAAACAGGTGGGCCGGTTTGCTTTTCAGACGATCGAAGGAGACGAATGGTCAGCTGAACAGATTGCTGGAAAGCAGGTCGTGTTGATGTGGTTTAATATCCATCCCGCGAGCGAGTTCAATTTGAGACAATTGGAGCTGCTTGCCAATCGCTACCGTGATAACCCAGACTGGAAGATTTACGCGATTTTCGCGGAACCAGCGCGGTTGTCCCCGGACCAATTACGGCAGGTGCTCATGAATTGGGACGTTACAGTTCCCGTACTTCTCGATACACAGTCTGTTGGTCGTGACCAGTTTTACTTGTCGGTTGCCCCGGCGGTTGTGGTTATGAATCGCGAATCGATCGTACAGACGATTATTGTTGAGAGGGAAGAAGCACTTGAAAAACGTCTTCTGGAGGATATGAAGCGTATCGATGCTGGTGAGTTGTTAGCCGATGTAAATCGTGCTGCCGAAAAGCAGTTGCGAAGTGAATATGAAGCGCTTGTGGCCGTCAACAGTCCCGAGGATGCCACGCTGGTGGCATTGCCACGGGCAGGTATCCGCGAAGCTGCTGAACCTCAACAGTTATCTCTGGTGCGACTTTGGGAATCACAAGATGTCCAGCTACCTTTGGATATGCAAGTGCTCGATCCAGGTGGTTCGGAGCAACGGGTCTTGGTGTTGGAGAGTGCCAAGACCGTTGCTGAATTTGATGCCAGCGGAACATTTCTTACTCGTCACAGCTTGCAGGTTCCGGAATCCGCCCGTGTTGACGTGTTACGAGGGGTAACCACTGAAGACGGTCGTCGGTTTATTGCCGTAACGGGTACCCTTGGCCAACAGGTCCACTTACTGGATGGCGAATACCGCCATGTCATCAGTTACCCGCCTGCGGGCCAACGCCACGATGGCATCAACGATGTGCAGTTTGCCGATCTTAACCAGGATGGAGCACCAGAGCTTTACGTCGGGTTTTGGGGTCCCTTGGGCGTCCACGTAGTTTCTTTAGATGGACAACGTTCCTGGAGTAGCCGAGTTATTGCGAATGTACTTTCATTGGCACCGCGGCCCGGCGCCGGGGACTATTCGGGCGTTTTACTGGTGTCAAATGATCGCGGTGGAATAAGTGTCTTCGATGAAAAAGGTGAGTCGAAACGAACGATTGCTGTACCGGGGCAAAATATTCACCACCTATTTAATGGGCATCGTGAAAATGGCGTAGCCGGTTATCTGGGAATTGCCTTCGCGCCCAACGAAGCGCCTTCAGCAATCGGCCTGGCAGCCAATTTTGAAGAGCAGTGGTCGTTGGAATTGTCTCCTGGGCCGTTTCGTGGTCAGCTTGTTGGCTATGGGAAATTCCTACGCAAGACTCGTGGAGATTGGATCGTAGCTGGCTCGGATGGGACGATTCGCATTATTGGTCAGGACGGGGAATTTTTTGACTATTTTTCGTTGGGACAAACTGTGACTGCGCTGGCAACCGGGAAGTATCAAGACACACCGTGCCTGTTTGTAGCCACTGACGATTCCTTAATTGCGTTTCAACTCGTCGAGAAAACACCCTGAATGACGCTTCTCGACATGGCCACTCATGAAGCAGTTCGCGGTTCCTCTGGGACAGCAAAACTGTGGGGTGACTCCAAGTCGCCACGCTGCTCGTGTTTGCATTGACAAGTGGCCTGGTAGCGGTGGCGTTCATGACCCGGTGATCCAACTGCCACGATAGACGCCACCTGGCCGTCGCCTTGCCGTAGGCTTGCTGAGTCTGCGGTCCTTCGCCGCGGCTTGCGTTCTACCGTTTGTCGCCCGCCGATTGAGCCTTCGAAGGGGCACTTGCCCGAAATCATACAACCGGTACACCGGGCATATCCGGGTGAGGTACACGGTGAACTTGGAGCAAATAGGGCAGAGTGAGTCGGCTGACTAAACTGAGGGGTCTGGCGAGACGATGACGGATGCAGAAGCCAGCCAGAAAGTGCGGGTTGGTTACCAAACTTGCCAACGGACGGCTCGGGGCCATTGGGTTCGGCGGACTGAGTCTTCCATGTCGTTGTTTTCCCGAATTGGGATAGGAGTGGATCCTATGAAAAATCGAGCCATCGTGCCCGCGTTCGTGGCTGTAAGTCTGACTTGCGCAGTCTGCGTCTCGAACGTACCCGCGGTTGAGTTGCTTAGCCGCATGACGTCGAAAATCGGAAAGGCCGAAGCCAAGTGCGGAGCGTCCGTGCAAAAATCTGCCAAGCAGAAGGGCAACTCGGCTAAGAAGTCCCATCGCAACGTATTGAGTAATCTGGTTAGCCAGATTCAAAAGAGTGTCGCGCCGAAATCCGCTGGGAAAGC
Source organism: Planctomycetaceae bacterium (assembly GCA_002709225.1). Classification (GTDB taxonomy): domain Bacteria; phylum Planctomycetota; class Planctomycetia; order Pirellulales; family Pirellulaceae; genus UBA9264. The sequence continues at coordinate 37,656 of PAQH01000011.1, read as the reverse complement.
GAAATCTTCTCCCAAGCAAAAGTCGGCAGCGCAAAAGTCGGCCAAGCAGAAGTCGGCCAAGCAGAAGTCGGCCAAGCAAAAGTCGGCCAAGCAAAAGGGAAACCACACGCCACTGAAGGACCTTTTGAGTCACATTACCAGTGCCGTTCAGCCCAAGCAAAAGTCGGCTAAGCAAAAGTCAGCTGCCCAGAAATCGGCGAAGCAAAAGTCAGCTGCCCAGAAATCAGCGAAGCAAAAGTCAGCTGCCCAGAAATCGGCCAAGAGTGGCGGGCACGTACGTAATCTGCTGGGCCGTGTCGTCCGGCATATGGAACCCAAGTGTGGTGCAGAGCCGCAAGGCAAGAAGGCCAGCGCTGGTAAACAGGATGACGCCACGCCTCCGCCAGCACCAGAGGTAAGTAATGAGGCTTAAGAGGTTACCACCAATTTCTTTCTGAATGGAACCAGGTCTTTTCCGGCCGTAAAGTCGCGGCTTGTGAAGCAACTTCCGACGAGACAACAACGGGCGTTAGTGATCATCACTGGCGCCCGTTGTTTATTGGATGCCCGGCAAGATCCCGCTGGAGCCGTAGTTTCAGGGTGTTCGCAGTGGCTTAGCGTTGGCGGGTTTGGCCTGGCTGCAAAGTCTGGGCAGTACGAGCACGTTGTTGTGACTTGCCTGCGGTAGCCGCAGCGAGGTAATTTTCGACACGTGCATGCTTGCGCAGGCGTTCGAATTCGAGTTCCATCTTCAGACGCAACTTTTTCTCATGGATGTGATTGGCGAGCTCCCTGCGAACTTCTTCATCGACTTGTTCAACCTGGGGAACAGTTCGGCCGAGGTATCTCAATAAAATAAACTTGTCCGCTACGACAATGATGCTCGAAAGAGGATCTTGTTCGGTCAAACTGAAGGCTTCTCGCTCAACCAGCGGTTGCCCACTGTGCTTGCGGATAGGAGGTACGGTGCCGTAGTTTTCTTTGGAGACAGGTTCCGTCGAGAATTGATGTGCCAGTTCGGCGAAATACTCGGGCGTGGGGTTTTCGTGGGCTTGGCTGCGCAAGCGTTGTGCGAGGCGTTGGTCGTTGACAACGATTGCCATGACGCGAACACGTTCTCCATAATTTGATTCAATGGATTTTTGCATGTCTTTCGGAGTGACTTCGATGGTATTTTCAACCATCTTCTTCAATGCCACACTCGGCCAGACCGCATCTCGTATGTAGAGTTCAACACTGGCTCCGTCCGCTTCGGTGACTTTCTGTAGCCAACGGTGCACATCCGGCGTCCCGTCTTCTTTCCAGTACCCGTAAGCATCAGCCGCTCGGGTGATTTCCCGATCAATGTCAGCTTGTTGAATGGACTGTTTTCGCTGATTTAGGGCTTGGGTTAAGATCAGGCGGTTGACCTCCCCTTCAAGTACTTCATTCCCATAGCGTGCCAGGCATTTTTCAGCGAGTTGACGAAAAGTGATTTGGCCGGAATTAATATGGGCAGCAATCCCGGGATATTGTTGTTGCAGCTCAGTCTTTTTCAGCAGATTTACGACGTTTGCTTCAGTCTGCAATTGTTGGTAGACATCTGATGCCGCGACACGCAATTTGTCTTCGGCGATTTGTTCACGCAATCGAGTTTTTTCAGCTTCCAGCAGCTGAGCGTTGGAAAAGACTGAGCTGCGCGGAATATGTTGGTCGCAAATCAAAAGGACATACTTATCGCCAACCTTGAATACCGGTGATATTTCATTCTCACGGAGTGAAAATGCGACGCGTTCGAGCTCGGGATTACCAACGTGTTTGCGGATTGCTGGAATTACACCCTGAGAGCTACCACTGGGATCGTCGGAAAACTGCCTTGCCAGGCGGCCGAAGTCCTCAGGCTTGTCAGTAACTTGTTGGCGCACCTGAGTCGCTTTTGTTTTGGTGTTAACTGTGATCACGCGCGCTTTGACTTTGGGACCGAATTCTGATTCCAAGGCGCGTTGCAGGTCTTGGGGGGTCACCACAACGCGTTTGGCAGCCAAACCTTTCAGCGCCAGCATGGGCCAGATGACGTCACGACGGTACTGGTCGGGAGTCATATTGCGTCGTTCTTTCATGACGTTTAGCCATTGGGTTGTGGGCAGGCCAAAACGGGCTGCGAAACGAGTAATTGCCGCATCCACTTGTTTTTCCGTGATGACCAGATTGCGCTGCTGGCATGCCTGAAGCAGGACATGTTTATTGATGAGTTCTTCCAACACCTCTGGGCCGTATCGCCGCAAGCACTCGTTTGCCAGTTGCTGACGCGTTATGGTCTGCGCGTTCACGGTCGCTGCGATGTTGCCCACACGATTGGGCGCTGCGGATTGGGTGGGAGCCGGCTGGCGCGTCTTTGTCGGCTTGCGTCCGGACCTAGGTGGCTGGGCTTGACGTCCCTGAGCAACGGCTGGTTCGGTGGTGGTGAGTGAACGGATTGCGAGACTGGTGGTCAAAATCACGCAACCGCCGATGACCAGCGAGGCACGCGTTTTCCAGGTAGTTTTGTGAACCCGCTGGGACTTGGGCTTTTCCCGTTTCATCTCTGCTTTCTCCGTGCGCGGCGAGCCCACCGAAAAACCAAAAGCCCCTGCGGTCTCGTATGTATGCTGAGCTACGCCAGGGTTGGTTTGTGTGTCGGTGTGGTGGTGTTTGCCTAATTGGCGGGCGGAGTATACGGATGACAGAAACGCAGCGTCAATAGAAATGCAGCCTATGCGACGCGATAAAACCTACTAGGCGCGTGGCCGACCGGACGAGACGCGGTTGGTGCGTGTTGGGAATGAGTCAATGGCTGGTCGGTTTTGCTGGCAGTTTCAGCAGACGCACGGGTGTGTCGTAGAACACAGCACAACCTCCAGCATCAGTCATTTCACCTGGGATAAGTGCGTTCGCACAGCAGCCGTCCGAGAGCCAGCCTCCCTTGGGAAGTAGCAAGACGTCTTCACGTTGTCGATCATCAAATTGGAGGCGTACCGTCATCTGACTCAATTCAGATTCGACGATGGCGAGACTGCCATCAACAAAGGACCGGGCTGCTGAAGGGTGAACACGAGCGACCGCGGGTCCGCTGCGGGTGCCGTTGACCCATTGTGAAGCCTGCGAGTCGTGATTGGACAACGCCATCAAGAGTAAGGGACGTAACTCGGTGGTTGGGGTTGGCGCCGCTGCAACGTCCGTAACCAGATTAACCCGCCCACTTGGAGTCGGGAACTTTCGGTCGGGATACATGATTTGCCCCGCCAACGGGTTGCGCACGGGCCCCTGCCTGAGGTCGTCCAGAGAAGCGCCTTGTTGAGAGACGCCTTGCAGCATGCGACGTTTCCAGGTGTCGACGTCTTCGGAGAAGTCCTTTTCCAGGCCGACAAGGCGGGCGAGTTCCTGTGTGATTTCATAATCTGATTTAACCCCGTCAGGCGCAGCTACCACAGGGCGAGATTCAATCAGCCAGTGGTGACCATAGGCACCCAGTAAATCATTTTCTTCAAGCATTGTTGTGGTTGGCAGGATGATGTCGGCGCAGCGAGCGGTGTCGGTCATGAAGGAATCGACAACGACCGTCATTTCTCGTGTTTGTAGGCCTTCAGCGATACGTTCGGACTCCGGAAGCATGGCGACAGGGTTACCGCCACACACCCAGGCAACACGGATTGGCGGATCCTGGGCGGCAAAGATACCAGGTCCTAGGAGTGGTTCGGGAATTGCTCTGGCGGGTTCCTCAAGACCGGTCGTAAAGGAGAGGTCGAATGCGCCGCGTCTCTTGCAGCAATAAGAGATGCCTCCGCCAGCGATGCCGAGATTTCCGGAAATGCTGGCCAATGCGTCGATGGTTCGTACGGTGGAGGAACCGTTGCGTTTTCTTTGTAGTCCCCAGCCAATCAAAGTCGCTGCAGGTTGCTGCGTGTAAGACAATGCCAGAGATTCGAGATCTGCCACGGGGACATCAGCCAACCTGGCCCATGTCTCCAGGCTGCGGCTGTTTGCTAGTTCTTGGAATTGTTCCAGGTGGTCGCAATATGACTCCGCATTACTGTCGTACCACTGGTTCTCAAACAGAATTCGGGCAGTGCCAAGTGCCAGAGCAGTATCCCCGCCAGGGCGTGGTTGAATGAACCGGTCGCAGAGTTGCGCTGTTTGCTGCCACACCGGGTCAATCAGAGTAAACCGCACGCCGCGTGCTCGCGCGCGTTTCAGCACCGGTAGGAGGTGCACCTGGCTTACGTAGACATTCTTGCCCCACAGGATGATGGTCTGGCTGTGGTCGAGGTCAAATATGTCGTGACAGTCTTCATTCCCGAAGTCAAGCATCTGGGCGGCATCGCCCGCCCCGGAACAGACATCTCCAGATTTGATCGTGACCGGACCAAATCGTTCGAAGAAGGCGTCCGTGACGTGCTTCATCAGTCCCATCGATCCGGCGGAACGATAGTACAAGATTGAAGTCGGACCTGATTCGTGACGCGCTTTGAGAAATTTCTCTGCAATGCGTCCGAGTGCATCCTCCCAACTGATCGGTTGGAACTCTGAGCCCTCACGCGCAAGAGGTGTGACGATCCGTTCCGGGTCGTACTGCCTGTCGAGAAAGCGACTTGTTCGGTGGCAGAGAAAACCTTGGGTGACGGGGTGCACCGGGTCTCCTTTTAGTCGAACGATTTTTCCGTCCTGAACATCGGCGAGGAGACCGCACGCGTCGGGACAATCACGATTGCAAGCGGTACGAAGTTGTTCGGTTCGCAGTGTTTCCATGGCCCCGGATTGCCTGGTATTCAACAGAGATGACGAGGCTTTAGCCCCTTGCCAATCAAACCGTTCTTTGTATCCAGCTTTTCGCTAATGCCTCGAGGTCGGACGGGCTGGAGCCTTGTTTTGAAAAGAACTCAACTTCCAGGTTGGCGATTGCATGTGCGAGTTCTCGCGCAGGATCGCTGTCGGCCGTATACTGCGCTCGAATTTGTTTGAGTAGCCCCAGAACCGTAAACGCATTGACTTCCGCTGGCATGGCAAACGCGGGCTCTGTAGAGTGGACATGCCGTTTTCTCATGAGCATGACAAATGAGCCGGTGATGACCAGGAGGCATGCGCCGATGATGGTGGCTCCGAAGTACCAACGATAAGCTGGTTGACCGTAAGCGTGTTCGAGGTCAACGGTGTTCTCGACGCTGACCAGGTCCGCGTCTGCGAATCGCTGATAGATCATTTTTGTGTCGTCTGATTTCGATTGAGCAAAGGCGAAAGTCTCGGGGCGGTTTTCCGAGTCAGTCGTTGCGGATAGTGTAATCATCCAAGTTCGCTCGGAAATGATCTGGGAAGCACCACGGCTCTCAGCATCAAACTCGGACACGGAGAGTCCTTGATCTTGGCTGTTGGCTACCGTGAAACCTTTGGAGTCAAGGTCAACCAGGTCTTCAAACTGTGGTACCAGCCCTTTTCCCACAGCTTTCAGCTCCAGAATGAGTTTGCCTTCATCAGCTTGTCGCTCGTCGAGTGTTTGGGTAATCGAAACCTCTTGCAGGGGGCGTGGTGTGCCCTGTTTGGGTGAGGCATCGAGCGGGACAGCGGTAGAGGCAATCGGAATAATGACATAGCCAGACGTGTCCAGAAAATCGAGGTTCAGTTGCAGTCCTGGGAGCGTGTCCGCTTCCGGGCCGCGCGCCTGCAGTAGCAGGTAGGCATAGGGGGTCACCCGCCAGCCGTATTCGTCGGCTCGGGCTCTTGAGTTGACATCTTCGTGTTGAAACGTGACCGACAGGACTTCAAAGTGCTCCTCGAGGGCCTGGCGGATTCCCTCTTCGAATTTGTCGCGATAGTTTGCCAGTGGCCGACCGTAGTTGTAGTAGAACGCATTCCCATTTTGTTGGTTCTGCAGATAACGCCCGAAGCCACCGGACTCTCGTTCAATTTCACGTGTGTGGCGTAATTCAACAAATACACCAAAAGGTTCGGTGTGGCCAACAACATCGCTGCCGTCGATCTTGGCTTCCAATTTGATCTCGGTCACCAGGTCGTTGTAGTAGTCGTAAATCTTGCGTGCTTCACTCGCTTGTTTGTGCTTTCCTGTAATTTCCAGTCCGCTACGTACGTAGCGGAACTTGATGGCGGGTTTGGCAGCACTCATGCGAGTGAAAAGCGTATTAGCGAATAAAGCAAGATGGCGTTTGGAGGCCTCGCCACCAAGTGTGGCGATTGCTTCTTTGATCTTCTTGATCTGGCGCAAGTCAGCGGTTTGTCGTTCAGTGATTTGGTTTAGGTCACAGGCTCCGAGGCTCGCATAGAACCAGATCTCATAAACCTTTGAGGTTTCTTCCTCCAAAGAAAGTGTGGGTGCGGTGGCCGCGTAAAGCCGCGCGGCTTCGCTGAACCCAGAAAACGCGTTATCGCGGCGCTGTGTAAAACTGGAGTCAGGTTTTAGTTCTTTAAGATAGGTGTTTTCGTCATGGTCGAGCGAAGCTTTTGCCAGTTGTAACGCCCAGCTTTCCTGGTGTTGTTGTAGTGCGTTTTCAACCACAGTTCGTGCGACTTCGTAGCCTCGCAAAACTTCCGCTTCAATATCCTGTTGAGTACGACGTGTCTTTTTCGCTTTTTGGACCGCCGGTTGTCTCCAAACACCGATTAAGTTGGCTCGCATCTGTTGTGCCAACTCGGCCAAGGTGCCGGGCTCCAAGTGCTCGAGTTTCCCGAAGACCTTTTCAATAGCGGACAACCTGTAGACTTCTGCCGAACTGTGGCAGCGCGTGAATGCAGTAGCGAGTAAGCCTTCGTTCAACGTGACGGGGAGTGTCTTGAGCCGTGTGACGAGCCGGCTGAGCTCTTGTAGGTTCCGTTCTTGTTTCGAGCGTGTCAGCGGAATACTTTCAGCCTTGCGTTCAAACCCATACATGAACATGTAACGCCCCGTATTGTTGCGGTTCGCATTTGGGTCGTGGTTATTGGTCCATACACGTAGGAATTCATCAACGAGCTCTTTGCCTAGCTTTGGATGAGATTTCGCTAATCGCTCGATGTAGGGGAACGCCTGGTCTTCTTCGTTGATTTTCAACAATAGCTGAGCACTGACCATCGCGAACTTCGCACGCAGACCCTCATCGATCAAAGAGAGCCAGTGTGTCCCGGGGCGTAGCTCCAGCAGGTCGCCAGTTGGTATGGGAGCGATGCGTGACGGTGTACGTTGCTTCAGATTGCGGTAAAAGAAATTACCAAACTGGTCGCGTTGGAGGCGGCCTTGCCGACTTGTGGACTCGTCAAATTGATAACTGATCTCCGCTTCCCGCAGCCAGTTTTGTGCCAGCAGAGTCAAAGAATGTTGCCAGCGGTTTGCGAGTTCAGGTGCTGCGCTGAGTAACGCTTCAACCGCGGTGGTTTGCAACTCCAACCCCTTGACGCGTGTGTCGGCGTTTTTCCAGCTGCGCTGTAAAGCCTGAGCGCTGCTGGATCCGATCGAGGCCAGGATGTCCATTCCACGACTGGGATTTCCGGTAAAGCTTGTATTGAGCCACTGCTGCCCAAGCTCGTCGCGTACCTGGGGAGCGATATCCACCGCCCGCCGTAACGCTTTTTCCATCTCTGCTCGGTATTCGGTGGATTGACCAGCTTTGGCCAGCACTCCCTGTGTTGCGCGCCAGGCAAGTTCTAACTGGGATGTAGTTTTTTCTTTCGTGTATTGCGCCAAGTGAAACTGACTCAACAGGTTCAAAGCGGCGAGGTCGTTGTTGGTTTCAGAATCTTTCAAGCTCGGTAGAAATTCACCCGCGTCGAGACCACGGTCGGCAGCAAACAGAATGCGCGCCACCTGTTTACGATCTAGCTTTGCGCTGGTGGCCTGTTTCGCGGCTTCCAAGCGAAAACGGCTCAGGAATGTACTCATGGAGTTTCCCGTGGTAAGGGAATGACGCAGCAATCCTCCGAGCAGTCCAATGGAAGTATCGTCGAGCGCGAGCGGTGCGCAGGTCGCGAGGGCAATCAGGTCATCGCATGAACAGACGTGCGTTTCTGCGTACTTCAAGGCATTCGCGGGCAAGCTGACAGCAGGGGTTCCAGGTTGCCGGGGAACGGCGGGCACCGTGCGGGCAGAGCGGGGAGGACGCATTTGGAGGGAGCGTAGCAGTTTGCGGTATAAGGCTTTTGCCTCTTCCGCTGGAAGCCCGGCCAGGAATGCTCCAACCTCGGTCCACTTCCCGAGAGTTACCTGCTGTTGAAATTCGAGAAGCTGTTGGTCAAATGGATCAACGGTGGCGGTCGGTGCTGCTGGCGCGGCGGGCAGCGAAGGTCCAGGAGGACGTTCCGTGATGCGTCGTTCCGTGATGCGTAAAGGTTCAGGAGGGACCTCAGAACTCGCGGGTCTGCCGGTCGCGGCCCATGCGGCCAGGATAGCTGAGGGGCGCCGGTCAAATGTGAGTCGATTGATCTTGAGCACGTGCTGTTGTATGGTTGCCGCAGCGGGTGTGGGTACCGTAGCTGAAGTCGCAGGTGTCGCAGTGACGGCGCCGGGAGGCAGGGGCCGAGCCGCAGGGGTCGAGTTTACACTGGCGTTTCCTTTCAAAGCTGCCGGCAGTGCCCGGGGCAGGATCTTCAAGGGAACAGCCTTGGTAGTCGTCGACTTCGCGGCGGCCTTTTGTTGGGCTTGGCAATCTGAAGGGTTGGGCAGGCCAAAAGCGAGCAAACCAAAGAAAAGGAATGGAGTGGCTCTCATAATTACTGTCCGGCCCCTTCGTTTGTAAGAAAGTCAAGTGGCACAGATAAGTGGCACAGATGTGGTACAGAATGGCCCGGGCCACCCCTGCCATCGACCGCGCCTATTATCAACTGCTCAGCCGGCGAGGTCCAGGTTCCCGACGGTGGGTTGCGCAAAGGGGCAGAACGCCCTTGCCGGTTCGCACGAGGATGCTGTTCAGGATCCACGTCCATCGGGTGGCGGACCAGAGCTGGCGCCGCGTGCATCCTTGGGTCCCTGGCCTTTACTCTTCGACTTGCCTTTGCCGCGACCGCGGCTCTTGCCACTGGCACATCCCTGTCACTGGCTCGGCAGAGGCAGGCCCTGCAAATCACTGAGGTCCATTCTGGCCAGACGAATCGTTGATTCCAAATCTTCGCGATAGGATTTTACAGCAGCCAGATCACCTGTCTGTTCTGCCTGACCTTGCAGGAGTCGCAGTGTCTGTCGGGCATTTTCGATTTCTGGTTCCCAGGTTTTGCGAGGCTGGCCTTCCAGTCGCATTAGCCACGTCATGTAGTACTGTGAATGGGCCAAGGCAGCACGCGCGTCCTGCAGAAGTTTTCGACGTTGTTGTTGGCTTGCAGCTTGGGAGGAAGTTTCCTTATGCGTCGCGGCTTGTAAATCGTCCACGAGTGCTTTGAGGTCGCGGTGCGCCGCGGGCAATTGTTTGGCCAGCATCTGCGCTTTGGCGCGTTCCAACCGTAGCTGTCCACTCTGTTGCCAGAGCTCTGGAGGTAGAAGTTGGAGCGCCGTGTCGTAGGCGGTGACCGCGGCCGCCCAGTCGCCCAGTTCGCTTTGCGTTTGGGCCGTTGTCAAACAGGTCGCGACCTGCTCCAGTTGCATTTGCTTCTGGCCCGGACCGTAGTGGTAGGCCAACGCCAACACCGGCAACATAAGCCAGATGAGCAGAACGGTAATTCGCATGATGGCTCCTCTGGTGAGTAGGTGGGTCGAATCACAAACGAGCAACTCCAAGGCAAAGTATAGATGGTTTTTCGACAGAAAAGAAGGGAATCTCAAGTCAACTGAGACGAGAGCACGCGACTCTACCGCTATTTCAAGGTCGGTATCGGCTCGCTCCGGGTAGGGGCCGCGAGCGTTTCCAAGGCAAAACGGCTTTCTAGAAACGACATTTTACCGGTGCCGCTTGGGGAGTCAGGTGGGCGCATCCAGCTGCAGGAGTTTCCGGCATCCCGATTGGGAGGACTGACGCCGCTGCCATTGCCAGTCCGGTGTGGTTTGCCGCCCGGTATACGGAGCTGTTTGATTGAGCGATTTGCCAACGGTGGTGGTCGTGATCGCGACTTTGTGAAAGCCTTCTATTTCAAGAAAGGTGGCGGCCCACAGGTAGCGATTACTTCGGCAGGAGGTTCGATCAAGGATCACGGTTGATGACACGGGGCGGGCGTCCCAGGGCCTGGTGGACCTGTTCTCTGGCGGATCTCTGCAGTCCTTTCTTGAGGCGGAGAATGACCGCGATTGGTCTGCAGCTATGGCGACGTTTGGGCGGGTCGCGCGTGCCAGGACAGTTTCTTGGTCGCGAGTCAGTCGTCTCGAATCGTGGTTGGATTTGAGCTCCTTAGAGACAAGTTTTTTCGAGCGATCAGGTGCGTTCGAGGTTTTCGACGACTGGCAACCCACTCCACGCAGAACGTATCGATATTACGGGGCACACGGAGCGGTTGAAGAGCAAGCGTTTGGAACGGCGGGGAGGAAGTGACTGTTTCTACAGTCAATCCAAATGATCGCCCGGTATGGGGATGGAGGGTGGCGGAAGTCGCCCCGGTTCTTGTTGTCCGTGACTTGGATGACTAGCCGGTCAGCCAACGGAGTTGGGTATCAAGATGCTTCGATCCCGTGAGACGCCGTGGTACTGGCGATGATCGACTCGACCGTATTGACGAGCTGATCCAAACGAAACGGCTTGTACAAGACTGCGTCAGCGTGCAGGCCTTCACGCCTCGCCTTGACGATTGAGTGCCCGGGGTCATAGCCGAAACTGGTCATCAGAATCAGCGGCACGATTTCTAACGACTCTTTGAGCTTGACGAGCAACTCAAATCCACCCATGTCGGGGAGCGAGACGTCCACAATAATAGCGTCATAGCCGGCGCCGCTATTACGGACCATGTAGATTGCTTCGCCACCCTCGTGGGCTGTTTCCACGATGCAGCCGTAACGTTCTAGGAGGGCGTGTGCATCATTTCGAACGGCTTCGTCGGCATCAACAACAAGAACTCGCTGGTTTCTCAAACGCGTGTGCTGTTCAACCTGGGCTGACGCCGGGACCGCATGTGACGGCGTCATTTTTTGCCCGACCTTCTGAATCACCTGTTTGATATCGCGGGCATTTTGGAGTACTCGTTTCAGCCTTTCGACAACTTCCGGTTCGTGGCCGATGTACTGTTCCATAATGTTGACGGAATCGTTGAGAATCTCATCAACAGGCATGGCTACAGCACGATGGATGGCTTCGACACTTTCTTGCGCCGTGTTTGCTTTTTGGGCAGCGAGCAATTCGAGTGTGTTCAGCGAAACAGCCACGTCTCGGGCAAAGATCTCCAGAAATTGCAGATCGCTTTCAGTAAAGGCTCCGGGCTCCGGACTCTCGACGTTAAATGTTCCGATCACCTGGTCGTGCCACGACAAAGGTACCGTCAAAGAGCTTTTGGCGCCTTTGAAGCCTTCGAGGTAAAGCGGGTCCGAAGTTGCATCCTCACAGAGGTAGCTTTTCCCGGTTGCCGCAACGAATCCAGTGACGCCGTTGCCCTGGGGTTGTGCATACAGCGCGCGTTCGGTGGCTTCGGCGTTGAGACCGAATGCCAGGAGCGGACTCAGTTGGCCAGATTTCTGGTCCAGCAGGCGGATCTCCACGACGTCGAAGTGAAGCACATCTTGTGTGTAGTGCAGGATGTTTGATTTGACAAGTTCGATGCGGTCTTCCACCGACATACCAAAGACCTCTTCTGGCGTGAGGTCTGCAATCTCGATTCCGGCACGGTGGATCGCTTCGAGTTTTTGTCGATGGAGCCATTCGTCTGTACTGTCACGTACCGTGACGATCAGATGGCGAGTCCGTTGCTCGTTTTCTTGAGCGACAACGGCGTGTACTTGGAAGTAGCGGTTGTCTGTAGTGCGCAACGTGGAACTGCTTGGATTTCCACTGGTTAACGCGGTGTGGAACGGGCAGTAATCTGGTCCCAGGATTTCCGGACGTCCTAGTGCGGAGTAAAAATCCGTGCCCAGCAGGTCCGTGCCGTCTAGCCACTGCTGAAATTGCTGGTTGGCCCAAATCAGCGTATTTTCTTCGTCGAGTAATACGACGCCGTCGGGCATTTCCTCCAGAATCCGTTCCTTATGAAGTGTCTGGGCAAGCCTGGCCAATTCGCTGCGGAATTGTGGCGCAACAAAAACGCCCGCGAATCGGTCACGATTCAAGCGGGCGATGGCTCTCAACGGATCGCGCTCGACGACCACCTCGTGGGTCGCGTCGAGCCCCTGTGGCAAGCCGGAAAAGGCGTCGCCACGGTCGCATAAGAACAGGATCTTGGACTTGTCCGACAAACTCCAGACTCCCGCGTAATACCCACAACCCGCTCGATTATACGGGCCCCGCTGCGCGGCAACAACCTGGTCGCGACGCTGCTACCATTGTGATCGGTCGCCGGCCAAAGGGAATCCACAAACTGTCTCCCGAGCCAAGAGTTTTTATCGCTTTCCTGATGAATGGCCTGCAGGCAGAACACGCCTGGCCTGCCAGGAGGCGAGCTGATTCTGATGCTCATTTTGCTCACATGGCATCGCATGACTGGTCGGGCGTTCGGGCCCGTGGACGTATTTTGGGTTTGGGTTGCGAAAGTATCGTCCGGCAATTTCACTCTGGAACGCGGGTCTACTTGCTGGGGCCAGGCACTACCCCTTCTCTTTTGCGTAATCGTCGCGATTGCATCTTTCCGCGTGGTTGTTACCTCGCGGGCGGCGAAGTCGGTGAATCTGCTCCTCTAGCGGGTTTGGCCAACTAGTTGGTGCTCGAGCCCCCGACTATACTCAATCGCGTTGGTTTTATTGCGGTTTTCGCTGAAACCACGACAGAAAAAGGCTCGTTTGGCAAGTGGATTTGCGACGTGGTTGGTTCTTCCCGGCATGAGCGTTGGAACATTCACTTTATTGGTCACGTACAGGGTGTGGGGTTTCGCTATAACACGCAGCGCTTGGCAGACGATTTGCCGATTACCGGATTTGTCCGAAATCTGGCAGATGGCCGTGTGGAAGTTGTGGCGGAAGGCGCTACGACGGATTTGGACTCTTTTTGTGCCAAGATTGAACACGCGATGTCAGGTCACATCCAAAAGGTCCAAATTGACCGTGGTCTGGCGACGGGAGAATTTTCGTCATTTCAGATTCGATTCTAGAAAGATGCGGCTCAGGGCGTTTTGCGTCGGGAGTCACAATCTCGATTGTCGGAGACCGCGGGATTCGCTCTTGCTGTGCTGATGCTGGCTGTTTGATGACAAAGCGTGCGACTGATGCTTGACTAAAGGACGACGGAAATGTTCGACTCTCTCTCGTTTGCTGAGAGCCTTCCACCCCGGTTCATCAACTGGTTTATGCCGGTCTGGTTGACGGGTGCGGGAGTCTTGCTGGGGATTCTGTTATTGGTCGTCCTCGGTGGTGTCTGTTTCGGTTTGTCCAGGGTGCCGGCAGTGGGGCGACTTGCGGAGCATCCACAGCGCCGGCGTATGGCAATGGCCATTCTCTCACTGCTGTATTTTGCGGGCGCGATGGCGTCGCTTTGGGGGTTGGAATGGCTCCCCGGTACCGGCCAAGCAGAAGTCGGTCAAGCAGAAGCTGGTCAGACTCTGTTGACCCAAGTGGGGGTCGTTGCCGTGCTTTGCTGGTTCGCAGCTCTGAGTAGTGTCTATCTAGTTTCACAGCGTGCTATGGGCGAAGTGCTCCCCGCCCTGAGGGAAGGCGTATTATTTCCGATTTCAGTAATCGCACTTTGTCTCGCGACGGTCGGCGTAATGGGGATCCTGTTGGTACGCGACCCCGAAAATATGTTGACTTCGTTGATCGAGTTGCCTCGCGCCGGCCAGCAGGAACCCAAGGTTACGGTGATACCAGAACCGACTGAAGGTGATGAACTATCGGAACCAGAAGCGGTGGAGGTTCCTTTTACTGTACACATTGACAAGGTGCAGCAACTGACTCTGGAGAGCGATCAGCGATTGGTGTTGTCGTTTACTCCACCTGAGGTAAAGCAGGGTTACTACGCAATCAATGTTTCTCGGGATGAACCCTATATCTGGCTCCCGGGGACATCAGTGAATAGCCCCATGATGTCGGTTGATCATTTGTACGTTCGGAACTACTCGGAAAAAGAGGCTACGCTGACGATCAAGATGACGACCAAGGCGATGCACCCGGAAGTCCGCGCCATTTTGATCACGGCGATTGGTGTGGTGGTCTTGTTTAGCCTGTATTTCGTACAGCGTGCCGCGGCGCCGCGACTTTCCGCAGTCGCGTTGGCGACGGTCAAATCCGAAATGAATCAGCCGCTCTACTTGATCATGCTGGCGCTTGGCGTTTTCGCCATGGTGGCGTTTATCTTTTTTCCATACCACACATTTGGCGAAGACATTAAGGTTCTCAAGGACTCAGGCTTGAAGCTGATCATGGTAATGGCCATTATTTCAGCAGTCTGGGCGGCCAGTTCATCGGTTGCTGATGAAATTGAAGGACGTACGGCACTGACTGTGCTTTCCAAGCCAATTGGTCGTCGCAGTTTCATCATTGGCAAGTTTGTCGGTATTAACTGGACCACGATGTTTATGTTTGTGGTCCTGGGATTGGTCTTGATGGCCGCGGTTGCCTACAAGCCGATTTATGACGCGAGAGAGGCGTCGCAAGATCCTGAGGAAGTGGCTACCTGGCAAGTTTGCTACACGGAAATGGTAAGCACGGTGCCCGGTCTGGTGTTGGCGTTTTTCGCTACCGTCGTGTTGACGGGGATCAGTGTGGCGATTTCCACAAGGTTGCCGTTGATGGCCAACTTTGTGATTTGTTTCGCCATTTATGTGTTGGGTCATCTGACGCCGACCATTGTTCAGTCCAGTCTTGGCCGGTTTGAGGTTGTTCGATTCGTCGGCCAGCTCATCGCTACCGTGCTTCCGAATCTGGAGCTGCTTAACTCGGAGGCGGCCATCGCAGCTGATAAGGCAATACCTGCCAGTTACTTGGGGTTGGCATTTGCCTACTGCATGATCTATACGGTCGTCTCGATCTTATTGTCGTTGCTCTTGTTTGAAGATCGCGATGTGGCGTAAGTGAACCCCGGTCTACGACTGCCCTTTGAATGAGGCAGGCTTAGTTTCTTTGCAGGTCCAAGCAGACCAATCGTTGTTGATCTCGGGCAAACAAGTGTCCGCCGGCCAACGCCGGGGTTGCCCAGGACTTTGCCCGCAGCAGCCCGTCGATTTTTCCTCTTTCCAGATAGCCATCGCGTGTTGCTTTGACAACACGGAGCGTGCCATCTTCACTGAGGCATATCAGGTGTCGCTCGGCCGCGATCATTGTACAGCGGCCAGGTTCTCGAGCGGTCCACACTAGTT
The DNA here is from genome assembly GCA_002709225.1 of Planctomycetaceae bacterium. Taxonomy (GTDB): domain Bacteria; phylum Planctomycetota; class Planctomycetia; order Pirellulales; family Pirellulaceae; genus UBA9264. The sequence goes on along the minus strand of PAQH01000011.1, from coordinate 22,338 downwards.
TGCCCGTTGCTAGATCGAGGCAGCGTAGCGTGCAAATTCCCAGATCACCATGACAACCAAAGATCAGGTTGTCGATCACAATGGGTGTTGTGAACAAGGATTGCAGGCGCCGAGAATTCCACCGTTCGTGCACGCTCCACCGTTTGTCGGTAGTTGTGACATTGAGCAATGCTGAGCCACCGCCATAGGCTGTTGAGACAAGGACTCGGTTGCCGAGTACAACCGGTGTAGCGCAATTGCACTTGTACTGATTTTGATGTGGGTAACGCCACAGGATGTGGCCCGTAGATGGTTGCATGCCGAGTAACGCGTCACCCGCATAACAGAGGAGTTGTTTCCGGCCAGCAAGGCTAATGGCCAGTGGAGACGCGTAAGAGCGGTAGTCGCTGGCGGCTTTCCAGACGACCTCACCGGTTTCTTTATCAAATGCTGCGACCGAGTTGTCGCGGTCTCCACCGGGCTGGCAAATAACCAGGTTCCCAAAGATTAAGGGCGACCCACTCATGCCCCAATAGAGGTTTTCTCCGGCAGGATCCTTCGCGCCGGTTTCTTTGAAGACGTTCACTTTCCAGACTTCTCGCCCATCTGCGGCGGTCAGGCAGAAGAGATGACCTGCTGGTCCCAGGCCATATAGATAGTCGCCGTCGATTGTTGGCGTGGCACGGGGGCCCGGCCCCTGCTGCTGGACATCCTGGTATCCGCGGCCGATTACATAGGCCCATTCTTCTCGGCCTGTTGCACGGTTGTAGCAGACGACAAAGTCAGAGTCGCCGCGCTGCGCCCCAAGGAAGACGCGTTGCTGGAACACGGCAATCGACGTGTATCCCGCGCCGGGTTCAGCAATCCACTTAGTGCGTGGAGGCTGTGTTGACCAATCAAGATTCAGGTCACCTTCTGAAGAATGGCCGTTGCGCATTGGACCCAAAAATTGAGGCCAGCTGTGTTTGGGAAATGTGGTGGTTCCTTCTTGAGCCCAATTGCTCAGTGGGGAGATGTGCAGCGAACACAGTGCCAGGATGCACCACTTGAGTGGCTGGAGGCCGCCGCGAAGATAGGGGCAGAGCATGGCATCTTCCTTGGTAATGGTGTGATGCGCGAGGGCAGACTGCAGACGTGTTTGGTTGGGAGACGGCGTGGTGCGTCAATAACCCTCGCTGTGTCCAGACAGGTCGGTGCGAATTGCCGGGCGTTTTCCGGGAACTTTGTTGGCCCGTTCGGTTGCAACCACAGATCATCGTTGTCGCGAACACCACTCGGTACTAGGGAGGAGTCGGATCCGTGTCCTGTTCTGATGCCGCAGTCGTGTTCGCATCTTCTGCGTCAGTCTCCGTATCGGAAGCCGCGTCGGAGTTGGTGTCGGAATCGGCGTCAGGCCCCGTATCAGTCTCTGTCTCGGTGTTGGTGTCGGAATCGGCGTCAGGCCCCGTATCAGTCTCCGTCTCGGAGCTGGTGTCGGAACTGGCGTCAGGCCCCGTATCAGTCTCCGTCTCGGAGCTGGTGTCGGAACTGGCGTCGCTCTGTTTCGCTGTGTCGGCATTCTCCTGGGCAACAGCGGCCGTGGTGGGCGGCGTCGCGCCAAGGTCCTTGTCGTCACCTCGGAGCCAACGGACCAGCAGGGTAATTTCACGCTGTGAAAGTAGATTTTGGGAAGGATCTTCACTGGCGGCAAAAGCTGGCATCCGATCGTTGTTGTCTCCGTAGAAACGTTCATGCCCGGCATTTGCAATAAACTGGTAGAGCCATTCTGCCGAGCCGTATCCAGTCAAGTCAGGCGCGGATCCAAGATCTCCCTCATCTCGCAGCTTGTGGCAGTCGAAGCAGCCGAATTCTTCTGCCATGGCCGTGCGGCCGGCGGCGAGATCGCCAGCATCGTCGTCGGCGGCGTCGTCGTCGGCCTGGCGGACCAGCTGGGCCTCAGCGGAGAGCGCTTTGATGACTTGCTCCAGCTTGGCTTTTTGTTCCGCGTCGAGGTCGCTGAGTGAGTCTTGTACGAAACTGGCCATCTCTCCTTCTTTGTGCACCGTATCGCCAAAGAACTCGGGATGCTGGATCTTCTCTTTGTCGAGCAGCCCACGAATCCAGTCCCGCGAACCAAATCCGAACAGGTTTGGGGCGCCGCCAGGTTCTTCGTTCTCTTTGACATTACCTTGTTCATCTCGATCCGGTCGTCGGCCTGGAATACTAACGATGTCAGGTTGATCAGGGGGAGCTTGGTAGCTGTGGCAGCTTGCGCAATTTCGCGTAAAGATTCTGGGGCCCTGAATCTCAGGGTCATTGTAAACTAGGCCGGCACGTGCGCCGTCGCGTGGAATACCCCGGAATTCGATCAACTCCTTGAGACGTACGTATTCTTGATCCGCTGTTCGCTTGGCACGCTGGAAGTCTTCCGCGGCGTTAGCGCGTTCATGGTGCAGGATGCGAGCGGGTCCTGCGGCCGGCTCTCCATCACGTGTGTAGCTGTCGTGGGACAACGCTTCGACGGTCAGGTAGCCCGCGCCGACGAGCAGTGTGATGATTGTTACCACATTCACGATGTGACCGTATTGGACTTTGGCGATCAACGGCATCAGAAACAGGAAGCCCATTGCGACGCCGGGAATGACAATGGCTCCGATAAACTCGCTGGGCGAGTGCTTCAGCAGTTGAAACAAGAACAGGTAGTACCATTCGGGGCGTGCGGCTCCGTAGGCTTCCGTTGGTTCCGCTGGTGGCCCCAGTTCCGCACCATGATTCCGAACGACAATGATGACCACCGCAATCAGCAGTACCAGGCAGGCGGCGGCGTCTTTGAACACCTGTTTGGGCCAGAAGTATTCATCAGGTCGGTCCGCTGACGAATGCGCGGTGATTCCGTGGCGTCGGAACATCGCGACGTGCAACGCGAGCACACCGATCAACAAAATGGGGAGAACGCCGGCGTGCATTGCAAAGAAACGAGTCAAGGTGTAATGCCCGTATTCTCCGCCACCAACGACTAGTTTCTGTATGTATTCACCGCCAGGTGGGAGTGACATTAGCTCAGTAGCGACTTTGGTTGCCCAGTAGCCTTTTTGATCCCAAGGCAGCAAGTAACCGGTTAACCCCAGCGCCAATGTTAGTTGCAGCAAGACCAAGCCGAGCCAGTAGTTGATTTCTCGAGGTTTGACGTAAGCCTTCGCGAAGATCACCTGTACCATATGCAGCGGCAGCAATACGACCATCCCTTGGGCCATATAGTGGTGTACACCACGCAGGAACCAGCCTCCCTGCATCTTGTTTTGTATCCAGTACACACTTTCCCAGGCATTTTGGCTGCCGGCGCTGTAGAACATCCACAAGAAAATGCCGGTAATCGCCTGGGTTACAAACGCAAACACCAGCATACTGCCAGTAACGTAGACCCAACGTGACCCACCTGGAATGTTCTCGAACAGGGCCTCATCGACACTTTTTCGATAGCCTGTGCGATCATCCAACCATTGCTCAAACGCCTTGATCATGCTTTGGGTTTCTTTTCTTCGCGACCAGGGTAGAAGTTTTGATAATGGACCAATACGTCCCCGGATTCAATGGTGTGTTCGAGAGTATCTAGCGATCGAGGGCTGGGGTTTTCGCGTCCCGATTCACTTTCCCGTTTGCTTCCATTGAGTTCAAACGAACTGTTGTGGCAAGGGCAGTGATAGGCCTGTCCGTCGCACGACACGCTGCAGCCAGCGTGGGGGCAAGTCGTATTGAAAACCAGTACTTCGCTGTCACTAATTCGTTGCAGGTACACCGAGCCGATGGGTTGTTGTGGGGTGAAATTCCAGGCATCGAATTGATCGGTGATTACCGGGAAGCGTTGAGGTGGGCCGTTGGTGGTGAGCGCTTCCAACGAGCAAATACGGACCATTTCAGTTTTTCCACCCTCACCAGCTTTGGCGTGTTTGCCGGGCGTCTTGTTCTTGCGAAACAGTGGGTCCAGGAAGCTCACTAAACCGGCGGCGAAGGGGACTACGCCGACGATCAAACCGATGACTGCGGTAGCGCCCTCGAAAACAAAGTTGCGGCGAGGGGTATTCGACCCGGTGGTTGGGCCTGAGGCTGATGCGGCTGAGTTTTCCGAATGGTCTGACATAAGGGGCTCCAAACAGCGATCCAAATGGCAACATTGCCAACACACCCGCAAGCAATCAAGTCGCAGGACTACAGGTGCAGGCAGACGCTAGTCCCGTGACCCGCCGACTTTCAACGGTTCGTTGTCAGCGAACAGGTTCTACTCCGGACTCAAAGTTTGCTTTTCGAGGTGCAATCTTAAGGCGGGGTAACGAGGGGTTGCCGGGGCGCGGCGGTGTCACAACAGTCAACAGTGGATTGCGTACTGACCGCCGCGCGAAGCGTAAGATTATGTCATGCCGGCGCGCACAGCGTCAAGAACGCTAGTTTGTAGTTCCGCCAATTTGCCTTCAATTGTGGCCCCGGCGGCGGCTTTATGTCCGCCGCCGCCGAAGTGTCCGGCCACCTGACTGCAGTCCAGTTTGCAGCGGCTACGGAAGCTGACTTTGAAGCTTGTGTTTTCGACGAGTTCGATGAAGATGACTGCCGCCTGGGTGCCATCGATCTCCAGTACCAGGTTGACCAGGTCTTCGGTATCGCTGGGAAGCGCCTGCAAACGGTCGAAATCACTTTTCAAAACGTAAGTGTGTCCGAGTTTCCCGTCATTTACGAGATTAATACGAGCCAGAACCTCGCCGCGCAGTCGCATTCGCCCGCAAGAATTGCGTTCGTAGAGCTCACGGTAGATGTCGGCCGGGCAGGCACCCGCGTCGACGAGGCGCGCGGCGATACGATAAGTTTCACTATCCGTTGACGGGAAGCGGAACCAACCTGTGTCGGTCGATAACGCAGCGAATAGCGGCGCCGCCATTTCTGGGGTCAGCTCGACCCCGAGTGCATCGGCGGCCTCTACGACGAGTCGGCCGGTAGCTTCGGCGCTGGTGTTTTTGAAAGGTTCGGCGCCGAGGTCATCCTGGCTGACGTGATGATCGAGAATGATCTTGGTTGCGTCCAATGACTTTAACACTTCTCCCATGGGGCCCAGTTGCGCCCAGGCACTCGTGTCGAGGACCATCAAAACGTCACTGTCCCGTAGTTCCTCAATTTGCACGTCGGCACCGAGTTTCATAATGCGCTGTTGCGGATCGATAAATGACAGGTTGGGTGGTGTCTCCTGGCCGTTGACGATCCGTACTTCTTTTCCCAGTGTTTCCAGTACTGCGGCCATGCCCAGCTCGCTTCCTAGCGCATCGCAATCCGGCCGTATATGGCTGGTGAGCAGGAAACGTTGATTTGCATTGATGAGATCCACGAAACGTGGCCAGTTAATACTCATGAAATGTCCAGTGGTTCGAGTAGCAAAGGTGACACGGTTGTTGCTGCAGTCCAGTGATTCCGGTTCACCTATTCGTAATTGCGTCCAGGCTGGCCGCAGGGGTTTGCTGCCGACGTTTTGGTTTGGGGTGCTTGCGAAGAAGCGGTGAATTCTCTGCACACATTTCTGGTGTTGGCGACGTCACGATGTAGTTGTCCTTGTAATTCGTTGACGGAATTGAAGGGAACCACGTCCCGCAAGCGTCGCAGGAATTCTACTTCCAGGGACTGTCCATACAGTGACTCAGAGAAATCTAGCAGATGACATTCAATCTTTACTTCGTCTTCCTGGAACGTCGGATTGTCTCCGATGTGTATCGCGGTGTCCCAGGTTGACTGATTGATGAAGGTCCGGCCGGCATAGACGCCGGGAGCGGGGCAAAGAGTACTGACCCTATCCAGGTTCGCGGTTGGAAATCCAATGGTCGCACCTCGACGTTCCCCGGGGACAACGGTGCCTCGGATGCGGTAGGGTTGTGTCATGAGCTGTTGGGCGCGCTGGACATCGCCAGTCTGAATGAGCTGCCGCAGCCGGCTGCTCGATACAACACCGTCGGGGGCCAGTAGAGGTTCGACGATGTGCAGGTTGATTTCAGCTTTCTGGCAAAGTCGCTGGAGTGTGTCAATGTTTCCGCTACGTCCCTTTCCGAAATAAAAATTGGGACCTTCGACAAGTGCCTGGGCTGCGAGCTCACCGTGGACGATTGTCTGAAAAAACATCTTGGGCGAGAGTTCCAGCAACTGCCGATCCGTCGGGTAGGCGATCATCGCGTCAACACCCAATTCGGCGAGCAGCACCGATTTTCGTTCTGGCCAGGTGAGGGGAGGTGGCGTCTGTTGTGGACGCAATATTTGTACTGGGTGGGGAGAGAACGTAAAGACCACTGCGGGGCCCCGGACACGGTCCGCCTGGCGTCGCAGTTCCCTGAGGATTCGTGCATGGCCATGATGGACCCCATCGAAGTTGCCGATGGTAATGGCACCGAGGCGGAGTTCGCTCAGGCCCGATTCTAGACTGTGGAACAACTTCACCGTTCAATGCCACGCAGCGACGAAGGAAGCGTCGAGAGGAAGCGTGGTATTATTACTTCCGCATTGGCGAGCCATCAAGCGGAGGTTGGCGGATCCGCCGGCGCTGCTGCGGACGAAATGGGATAGAATCACCGAGATTAATGGGGTATCGCCAAGCGGGGCTTGGTGGGGAGCGGGACGGTCGATTTCACGATCCAGGGAGATGAGCAGTCATGAACGAAGGCTTGGAGGGAAGAACGGCGCTCGTTACGGGAGGCGCACGGGGCATTGGCCGGGCAGTTTGCCAACGCTTAGGTGAGGCCGGCGCGAATGTAGTGATCAACTATGTGAATAATCAGGCTGCTGCGGAAGAGACAGCCCAACAGGTAGAGGCGGCGGGTGCCAATGCGCACCTGGCGCAAGCTGATGTCTCCTGCGAGCAGCAAGTGCAAAAGATGGTGTCCCAGGTGAAAGAGCGATTTGGGCCGGTGGATCTGCTTGTTAACAATGCAGGTGTTTTTGACTATGTGACTCACGAAGAAACGACGGTTGCGCTTTGGAAGCGGACTCTGGACGTGAATTTGACAGGGGCCTTTCTCGTTTCCTGGGAGGTCAAGCGAGAAATGATCGAGCGGCGCTTTGGTCGGATTGTTAATATTTCTTCGATTGGTGGACTAAGAGCGCGCCAGATGTCAATTGCCTACGCAGCCAGTAAAGCGGGTTTGATTGGATTCACCAAGAGTATGGCTGAAGCGGTCGCCGGGTTTAACGTGCGTGTCAACGCGGTCGCGCCGGGATTGATTTCTACCGAGATCCTGGATGGTGTTGCCGAAGAGCAACTTCAGGACCTGATCACGGCTACGCCTATTCAACGGATTGGAGAGCCGGCCGAAATTGCTGAATTGGTTGTGTTCTTGCTTTCTGACCGCGCGAGTTTTACGACCGGACAGACGGTCGTTGCCAGTGGTGGCCGCGTCTTGCTTCCTTGAAACTGGTACGCCTAACTTTCAGCGGAGGCCTTTAACTATCACAATGTGCTTATCCGTCATATTTGCCAGCGTTCTCGGCGTTGGGGCCTGCTCAAGGCCGAGAATTGGCGGGCTGAGCTTTGACAAGATACCGAACAAGCAGGGATAATCGTACGTATGTATTTTCTCAGATTTTGCCTTTGGGGAGCCAGGTAGTGTCCAGTCAAAATCCTGCGGAGGGGTCGGAAGACAGAGCCTCAATTGAATCCGTAAACGACCCACTTACAGAACCGGACACCGACCACTCAGCGGATGTGACCGAAACTTCTGAGACGACCTCCGAGCCAACCGAGGGACCCGTAAGCAGCGTCGTCCCGATGGCGGATGAGGATGCCGCTAAGGAGCGTCGTCTGCAGGGCTGGCAGCCGACCGCGGAAACGAAGACAGGAGGCTCGAAAGGCTCGCTGATAGCCATCCTCTTGATTGGATTGGTTGCGGTAGGTGGCGGCATCTTCGCGTCGATCTGGCTGAAAGAAGCGCCACTTCGAGAAGCCGCTGCGGCGTTGGACCAGGAAGAACCGGATGCGGAGATTGCCCTCTTTAAGATCGAAGAGTTCCTGCTCACGCAACCAGAGAATCCCCAGGCGATGGCGATCAAGGCGCGCGCCTTGGTGGAACTTCAACGCAATCCCCGTGAGGCACTTCGCTTGTTTGACATTGTCAAAGCAAGTAACGCGGCCGAGTCGCACGCCTGGGCAAAAGCTCTGATGATGGAACAGCAATGGGCGTCCGCGGCGCCCTTGTTGAAACAGGTCGTCGCTGAAGCCCCCGATAACGCGGATGCCTGGTACGAACTGACCAGTTGTCGGGTGCGGATGGGTAATTTGAAGGAGGCGCTGGAGTCGGCGCAGCGATTGGGCGAATTTCCTGAGATGAAGCTGCGGAGCTATTACCTGTTGGCGTCCCTTTATGCGGACATGAGCGAAACTCAGAAGGCCGAGGATTACTTTGCCAGGATTCTGGACGAAGTATCTTCGGATTCGGACGAGACATTGGAAGGTGACAAACTGCTCAAAGCCCTCGATGAGGCTCTGCTCGTGGTCACGGCCTACCAGTTTTACCTGGATTATGGCCGCACCTTGCTCGAAGTGGGTAAACCTGAGGCGGCAATCCGGCAGATTGCGGTGGGGATCGAAGCGGAGCGAACCGCGAACGGCATGCCTTCACCGGAGTCGTGTGTGTTGATGGGGAACGCTGCCGAGCAGTACGGCAATTTGGATGGTGCGATTCGCTTTTGGGATCAGGCGGTTCAATTGGACCCGAGGAATCAACCGGCCCGTGAATTGCTGGCGAATGCGGCTCTCAAGAAAGGGGACGCCAAGCAGGCTCTGGAATGGGTCAAGCCGATGGAGCCTATGGGACGTCGCTTGCCCTATACGACGGCCTATCTGTTTCAGCGAATTTATGGCTTTCTGGGGAATCAGGAATCCGCGGAAAAGTGGCAACGGATTGCTGAGGAGCGGCGCGAATATGAAAAACGGCAAACCGCGCTGCGGCGATTGGTGTTGGATAAGCCCGATTCACACGGCGCGAAAGTTGTACGAGCCCATTATTCTTTCACGACTGGCAATGTGGCGCAAGCCAAAATGATGTTCGAGCAGCTGAATCGCGACGATCCCGAGGATCAGTTCGTGCGAGATTGTTTGGCGTCGATCAATGACAAGGAAAGGCCATTTCCCTCGCTGGATGAGTTGCCTATCGACACTCAGTTCTAGCGAGACCGGCCGCGTGGTTATTGGCAGCGGGTTGCAACGCTGCGGCTATTGGTCCAATTAACGGAAGAGGTGCTGTGGTTCCCGCATCGTTTGTTGTCGTGACGTAATGCAAGGGACTTTATGCCACAGTGGAGTTGGTGAACTCTCACATTATCAGCGCGTCAAAACAGATCATTCATTTACATCGAGTGGGAAGTAGGCATCGAGTGAGAGCAGGCACGCGTGGTGTGCAGCTCGGCTGAGAGTGACACTTTCCAACAAGGCACCTGTGCTATGAACCATCGCCCGACGCTTCGCCCCTTGCTGGCGGTTGTCTTCCCGCTTGGCACGATGCTTGTGATGGGTGCTGTCATCTTCTTGTTCTTTGCCGGTGGCATGCGGCGGGTCAATGATTTTCTGCTCTTTCGGCCCCCGTTGGTGCCCGCTGAAGGGGTGGTGTTGATGGGCGGGAGACCTTTGCCGACGGGCCAGATTATTACCATGCCGGAGGATCCCACGTTACCCGGCGCCGTTGGTTTTCTGGACATTACAGGTCATTTCGTATTGCAGACATTGATTGATGGAAAATTGACGGACGGAGCATATGCGGGTGCCCACAAAGTGACGGTGACGGCACACGAAAACCTGGGTGATGAACCCCTGTTGTTGACACCGGAAAAATGTGCTGATTTCGAAACCACCGACCTGGATTTGCGGATCACAGGTATTCGGGAACGGGATATTTTTCTGGAAGTGGTGATCGATGGCGCGGCTTTGTTCAAGACCGCTTCGTTACCCGAACAGCAGGCCCTTTACAAGATCGTGCCCCTTTTTCAGGAACATGATCTGGATCGCAATGATCGATTGAGCCAATCGGAAATCGATGCCATTCCCAGTAATCGCCGGGCGGACTTTGATTTTGATAGTTCGGACAACGATGAAGACGGTGAAGTGAGTCGCGCCGAATTAGTACGGGTGACGGCATTGGCACTGGGCTTAACCGAGGAAAATGCGGGCGCGGCACTTGATTTGCGAGATATCGAACCGATCGAGGGGCCCGATATGAGCATTGATATGAACGCGAGGTTGGTAACCCAACGCGTGCTGCTGCTCTTTGATACCGATGAAGACAAAGAGCTGAGTTATCAAGAAATTGATGAGATTGAGCACAGCTTCAAGAAGGATATCGCCGCCGCAGACAGTGATGGAGATGAAATTGTCAACGCCGAGGAGCTCTACGACTATTTGTTTGCCATGGGGAAACGGTTGATGCAAAACGTCATGCCGGCTGGCGCGGCTGAGCGACCGGACAGGTCGGATATGAACAAGCAGACGCCATAGCTCGCAGCGATTAGAGTACGGGAGTCTGCCGTTTGCAAAACTGCCGTTTGCAAAACGGCGGCCAACGTGAGTGCGTGGCAGTTAGAGCCACGTGATCTGACTCGACCGCAAGGTAACGCGAACCGTTTCTTTCACGGTGTGGCCCAGTAGCATAACGTGTGACGCAAACCGGCATGGCCAAACGAATATGTTCTGGGTTCGGTCGCGACCCCCAACGGATGGCAGGTTGATGCGGATGTGGAACGCGAAAATGGCCATCTTGGCGATGTTGGGATTGGTGAGCGCGGGATTATTTGTCGCGGTCATGATGCGCGTGCCTCCCGCGCCTTCCACGTCAGATCAGGGCGCCGTTGCTCACATGTCTCGACCGGCCGGGTATCTGGGGAGTGCTGCCTGCCGTGAGTGCCACAGTGAGATTTATCGAACCTATCAACAGCATCCGATGGCTCAATCCATGGCGACTGTGGAAACCGCCTCGGAGATTGAAGATTACCGCAATGGCACGGAGTTTCAGCGGCCCAAGTCTCGTCAGTATCGAGTGGAGCGTACCGCGGAAGGCGTCTTTCATCACGAATTAGGTTTGTCCATTGACGGTGAGACGATTTATGACCAGAAGGTGCCAGTCCATTTTGCTGTGGGGTCGGGGAGAAGAGGCCGTTCGTACTTGACTCAACAAGATGGCACACTCTTGGTCTCGGCGATTTCCTGGTACACCGCCGAGAAGTGCTGGGATCTGTCCCCCGGCTACCAGCCGGGGAAGCACCAGCGTTTTGAACGCGTGGCAACGGCGCGCTGTCTGGAGTGTCACGCTGGGCGGATTGCTTATCAAGGGACACCGACCACGGATTTGGTGCAGCAGTATAAGTCGGTGCCTTTTGTCGAGTTTGGCATCGGGTGCGAACGCTGTCACGGGCCGGGCGAGTCACATGTGGCTCGGCACCGTGACGGTCTGGCAGAAAGCACGGACTCGATCGTTAACCCGACGAAACTAGATCCGTTTCGCCGAGATGCAGTCTGTAACCAGTGCCATCTGCAAGGCGCGGGACACCAACTGCGTGTTGGTCGACGGTATCACGATTTTCGGCCTGGAGATCATCTCGGCGATAATTGGACTTTGTTTGTGATGGGGACTGGTGTCGGCGAGGAGGGGGGGACGACGGCCATCAGCCATGTTGAGCAAATGCAGAGTAGTTCTTGCTATCGGGAGAGCCGGGGAAAGTTAGGCTGTGCGTCATGTCATGACCCTCATTCGGTACCAGACGAATCACGGCGCAGGGAGCATTTTAATAGTCGCTGCGCCAGATGCCACGAGCAGATCGATTGCGCTTTGCCAGCTAGCGAACGACAGGCGGCTCCATCGAGGGGATCGTGTATCGATTGCCACATGCCTCGATTGTCAGCTGCCGACGTGCCACACACGGTACAGACCGACCATCGGCTTCTCCGCTCGCCCCATCCGCCACCAGACCAACCTGATGAAAGCACGTCAGCAGATACGACTGCCGCTGCGGAACCTCGAGTATTTGACGGCCAGGAGGCTCCCATCGCAGGATGGGAAGTGCAGCGTGCGAAAGGTCTAATGCTGGCGGAAGTTATTCAGGCGGGTGGTGGAAAGCCATTGGTTGACCAGGCGGAACAACTATTGAACGCTGCTCGAGCTGTGCGTGCGGATGATGTGGAAATGCTCGATGCGTTGGCTTTTATCCGCTTGAACCAGGGTGAGACTGCAGCTGCGGTGGAGCATTGGCACAGAGCGTTAGCTCTAGATTCCCAACGACAAGGCCCGCTGGATGCATTGGCAACGTATTTTCAATCTCAAGGAAATGAAACTGAGGCTGCCAAGTATCTGCAACGGCTGATCAAGATCTTGCCGTGGAGAGCTGATTTGCATTTTCGCTATAGCCAGGTGCTGGAACGCCAGGGAAAAAGAAAGCAGGCATTGGAGGCCGCACAAATCGCTCATCGCCGAGACCCTTCTCGTCCCGCTGTCTGCCGCCTGTTGCTCCGTTTGCATAATAGCCTAGGCAACAGAGGGCAGTCCGATGTGATCCGCCGCAAACTTCGACAACTGGAAGGCCGCTAGCGAGGGTTGGTGAATTTCTTGGTGTGAACTGATGTTTACCCGATTATTCGTAGCTCAGGAAGTCTGCCGCGCGGAGTGTTTATTCACATCAGACTAGCTTTTCTCTTTCCAGGATTTCCCCACGGCGTGAATAGCTTGTCGCAGCAATTCCGTGACCTCATCGACTTCGCTGCGAGTGATACAGAGTGGCGGAGATAGATTCAGCAGATGGTTGGCGTGAGAGCGAGCGAGCAGACCGCGGTTCTTGAGTTGTGTATTGAGACGCTCGGAGAATCCAAAGCTCTTGGGGAATTGTGCTTTCGTCTGGCGATCCGCGACAAAATCGAGTGAGAGCATTAATCCCAGGCCTCGTACGTCACCAAGAATCGCGGTTTCTGCTCGCAGCTCCTGCAGTTGCTCCTTGAAGTAGCTGCCAACTTCAGCCGCGTTTTGGACGAGTTGTTCTTTGGTCAGAATGTCGATGTTCTGTAATCCCGCGGCTGCTGCGACGGGATGGCCGGCAAATGTGAACACGTGTCGCAACATACGGTTTTCGCCGGCAAATAATTCGGCGATGGACTCACTGGCAATGGCAGCGCCCAGCGGCAGGTAACTGCTGCACATGCCTTTGGCGACCGTCATGATGTCGGGGACAATTCCCCAGTGTTCACAGGCAAATAATTTGCCTGTCCGGCCAAACCCGGTGATCACTTCGTCAGCGATCAACAGTACTCCGTAACGATCGCATATAGCACGCAACATGGGCCAGTATTCGTCGCTCGGTACCGCTGCTCCCGGTCCACTGGCGATCGGCTCTGCGATCACGGCACAGACCGTGTCGGGATGTTCTTCAAGGATAAGTCGTTCGATTTCGTCTGCACAACGAGTCGCGCACTGGGAAGGTGAAGTGCTGCCGAACTCGCATCGATAGGCGAGTGGTTGCGGAGCATACAGAATCCCGGGTGGGGACGGTTCATAATCGGTACGTGGTGAGCCTGCGGCGGAGCCAAGCCAGAGAACACCACCGGTCCCGCCGTGATAGGAGTCTCTGCGGCTGATAATCTTGTAACGTCCGGATGCGCCGCGACGATGTTGACAAGCTCGAGCTATTTTGAGCGCAGTTTCGTTTGCTTCAGACCCGCCACTGGCAAAGAAAGACCGATTGAGATCGCCAGGGGCGAGTTCAGCAAGACGCACCGCCAACTGAATGGTCGACGGATTCGCAGTCCGCTGGGGAAAATATGTGATCTGTTTCATCTGTCGATAGGCGGCATCGGCGATTTCCTGTCGGCCGTATCCCACTGCGACCGAAGCGTATCCTCCGTTGATGTCGATCCATGTATTTCCATTAGTGTCACGAACACGCAGACCACTTCCTTCGACAATGATCAAGGGCTCCTCGGTTTGCGCCATTTCCGACCAATCCGCGTTGTGCATCCACAGATGTTTCAACGCCCATTTTCGGAGCTGGTCGGTGTCGTAGTTCATATGGGGTTTCCTTCTGGGAGATCCGTCCGGTGGCTCACGGGGCAATCGGGCAATGTTGGCAGTGACTCTGTGCTTGTAGGTTCAGGGAGCGTAACGCGCGTCGTCGAGACATACCACCAGCGAGGTCCTTGCGGCGTTGGGCCGACGAGGCTAGTACACGTGGAATGTCGACAAGGGGGCCGCAAAATTGGGTAAAAAACGCCAAGATGCTGTTCTGAAGCGGGTGTGTGGTCGTGGCGGCTTCGGCTGCCGAACGCCGAGAACATGCCGGCAGATGATGACGATTGTGCCAGCCAGGCGGATTGTGTGAGGTGAATTCACCGGGTGAGCAGGGTTTGAGGGAAGTGTATTTGCAGCCCAGCAGGGTGGTTGCTTTTTGACAACATGGGATTGGCGACCTAGATAACTTGTGAGGCCTCTTTGATTTGCGTCCGGCGGTTTGACCCGTTGGCGCACGAGTCCGCTGAGGCGAAACCCAGAGTGCAAAGGTGGGCAAGCATGCAAAAAGGTTCATTGTTACTTGTGGACGATGATCGCGGAGTTCTGGAATCGATGGCCAGTTGGCTGCGGGACCAGGAGTTTGCCGTGCTTGAGGCTGCCTCCCGTAGGGAAGCCGAGAAATGCCTGGAATGCCAGCCGATTGATCTGGTGTTGTGTGACATTCGACTGCCAGACGGGGATGGTTTTGATTTGCTTGAATACAGTCACCAGTGCCAGCAGCCCATGAGCGTGATCCTGATGACAGGGTATGCCACGGTTGAAACCGGTATCGAAGCGTTGCGTGCAGGTGCTTTCGATCTTCTCACCAAGCCGTTGATTGATGCTGAAGTATTGATGTCGATCGATCGTGCGTTGTCACAACGCCGAGTACTAGAGGAGAATCGCAATCTTAAAGCACAATTGCATGATCGATTCGGGATGGAGCACATCATCGGACATGATCCAGGCATGCAGAAAGTGTTCGATATTGTGAACAGCGTCGCGGATGCCCGAGCAACCGTGCTGGTTACCGGTGAGAATGGCACCGGAAAGTCGATGATTGCACGCGCCATGCATCATCGGAGTCGGCGCGCGGCAGGGCCTTTCGTCGAAGTCGCCTGTGGAGCGTTACCTGAAACACTACTGGAAAGTGAGTTGTTCGGGCATGTGGCGGGGGCTTTTACCGGCGCCGTTGCCGACAAGAAAGGGAAATTTGAACAAGCCGACCAAGGAACTATTTTTCTGGATGAAATCGCCACTGCGTCACGTAGCTTACAGGTTAAATTGTTGCGTGTTTTGCAGGATCTTGAATTTGAGCGTGTAGGTGGCACGGAGACTATTCACAGTGACACACGCGTGATCTTGGCGACGAACGAAGACCTTCACCAAGCCGTGCTTGACGGTCGTTTTCGGCAGGATCTTTTTTACCGGGTTAATGTGGTCAATCTGGAATTGCCACCTCTGCGTGAGCGCAAGGGTGACATTCCCATGTTGGCGCATCGGTTTCTGCACGATACCAGCGAAGATGCGGTACGCGAGGTGCGAGGAATTGCCGACGAAGCACTTGAAGTACTGCAGGACTATCGTTGGCCTGGAAATGTCCGGGAATTGCAGAATGCGATAGAACGAGCAGTGTTGCTCGGCAAGACTCCACTGATTCAGCCGCACGATTTGCCGGCGCACCTGCTTACCCAGCCAGACCAACAGGTTTCCTTGGTCGCTGGGCAAACTCTCAAGGAATCACTCGAGGGGCCTGAACGTCAGATTATTCTCAATGTCCTGAGGGCGAATCAATGGAATCGGATCTATACCGCCGCGTCTTTGGGAATTAACCGTACGACGCTGTATAAGAAGATGAAACGTCTCGGCTTGGATGCGCCATCAACAGAAGAATATGAAGCTCAGCTGACACGTAGTATGTCTTCACGCGCCGGTCAGGACGCGGTTTCCAATGCGAAGACGCGTTCATAAGATTTCAGCGCAATTCCTCCGAGATTGTCGGCCAATCGGCGATAGGTGGCACGGCGATAGTCCCAACTCTCGGAACGTGGGACCTGCTCAAGCCAATCACAAAGATGGATGCGGCAGAGATCGTCAAAGTCATTGGAGGTGACTTCCTCGTATTGGTCGGTAAAGCGGTCGAGCAGGCGGTGTGGGGGCCGGTTCTGTTGCACAGCGAGGTCGAATGCTTTTCTGTTGATCGCGCAATTCCAATAAGCGAGTTGTTCCGCTCGTTCGCCAATCAGATCGCGGACTTCTCCACGGCGTTCGAGTGGGAAGGTGAATCCTTGGAAGAATTCCGTACCGTAAATCGAGTGAAACATGGCGGCGCGACAAAGGTCGCTTCCACAGCCCCAATCTCTCAGGTCGTTATGCACGCCGATGGCGTGCGCCAAGTATCCCTTGTCGGTGTGTTCGATGTTGTCGGCACCGATTGTGATCAAAAAGTCGGTAAGCTGTTTGAATTTGGGTTCCATTGAATCACCTGAGAGAAAAAGATGATCGACTCGAACAAGGGGTGGCGGTTCCGGGCACAGCTTATCAAATTGCCAGTGACCAGCGGGCTTGCCGTAAGACGGCAAACGACGATGTGGGTAGCTTTTCGTACCACACAGTGAGCATAGTTGCCTCGTCTAATTGAACGGTGGTCGGATAGCCTAAATCACCGGCAGCGCCGTCGGCAGATATCAGGATTGGGCTGGACCAGTTACGACCGTTGTTTTCACTGATTCGAACTTGGTTCCCAAATGGAGGTCGTCGATGGCCGTAGCTCATCAGCAAGCGGTTGTCTCGGAGGCGCAGCAGGTGAGAGGGAAGTCCCCAGACCCCAATGCGGCGGGGTAGCGACCAGCTGCGGCCATGGTCTACCGATTCCGACTGGAGTGTTTCACCGGCATTTGCAGAGTTGTGATTCCGAATGTGTGCGATGATCCGTTGATCGGCTGTTTCCACTGCGTGCAACTCATGGTATTTGCGGGGATCATCGCCAGGGCGTGCGGGAATCTCCGCCAGCCAATTCCAGTTTTTGCCATCGTCGGGCGATTCACAGACTCCGATTCGTGGGTTGTCCCGGTAGAGTTGTTTGCCCGCGTATAAAATTCGCCCATCACTTAGTTGGATCGGACCATGTGGACTGTTTACGAGGCAGTCATACGATCGCGAAAAGGTTGCACCTCCGTCTGTTGAGCGGAGCATCCAGGTTCCGAGCTCACCGTGTCGTTGCTCTTTGTTGACGCGATTGTGCGCCGCTTCCCAGCGTTGTAGCTGGGCTGCATCCCAGGATTTGGACTGTTGTGCTTCGGTCAGCAGGCGTTCGTATGCCAGCGACGTGAACGTGGTCACCAGGATGGTACCTTTGGCGGTTTCCAGCACGCCTGCATCCCGATCGTCAATTGGGCCGTCCAGGACGACGCGAGGCCAACTCCAGGTGATTCCATCATCGTGTGACCGCATCAGCTCGACGCGCCCAAACGGGCAGACGTGGGATTGGCGTCCCCCCGAGCAAACCAACAGCAGTTCTCCGCTGCTGCGACGCGTCAGCGTAGGCCAGCCATGGTAGCGATGTTTCAGCTGGCTGATGACGCGTGTCTCTAGTTGCTTGGCAGTGGGGGACTTGGCGGTGCCCCGCGCGGTGAGTAACACGGGCCCTGCGCAGAGGCCACCGCGTAACAGGTGTCTGCGAGTAATGTTGTTTTGCATGAGCGCCTCGCGTCGATGTCTCGAATCTGTGTTGTTTCAATCCGTTAGCAATAGCTGAAGTTGGCCGCTGAATCAATCACTGGTCGTGGCGGCGCGGCGGAATTGGCGCAGGAGTGCATTTAGCGAACCGCGTCGCGGTCGCAAGTCATTGCCGCAACCGTCGCCGTAGCAGGTCAAGGATCGAGGTGCTTAACCGAGCCTGGGAGCCGGCAAGATTACCCGTGAATCGTAGCGTGTGGGTTTCCAGTTGTCCGTCCGGCGCGCGAATCGCGATGGCTAGTTGCGATGGTGCGTTATCGCTACTTTGAACCCTCCCGACGGACACCGACCAACTTGCCTTGCAGGCCGCGGCGGCGGCGTTTGCCAATTGCCGTGCTCTTTCGACGTTGGTCACGGCTCGTTGCCATTGTCCTGATGCAATGCCCAGAATTTGACCAAGACGATGTTCTGTGGGAGCAATGTAAGCCCCGGCAAGCGAGTCATGTTTGTTGGCGACGCCGCTCAGTCCGCGTGTTAGTTCGCCAGCGGTGCCCACTTCAGCGATCACCAATGTCTGGTCCTGACTTGCGAGTCGAGCCAGGATGCGACTTTCCAGTGATGTTGTACCAGACCCGTAGATATAATCTCCCAGCTGATTGCGCAGCGCGATTTGGATGGTTTCGAGTTCCTTTCTGTGCGCCGGCGTATCCTCGGGGAAAGAAAAGGTGTAGTCGACTCGGCCGTGAGAAAACTGTGTGGTGACGACGACTGCAGCGGGAACGAGAGATTGGTCTTTAAGTGTTTGATTGATACGCGATTGACCGATTCCCACAAATCGTAATGTCAGTGCAGAACCTGGTAACCGGGTGCCGAACCGCCGGTTAAGGTAGGGTATAAGTTCGTTGCGAACCATCGGGCGCAGTTCACGAGGGGGCCCCGGTAAGGCAACGATTGTCCCCTGTGGAAACTGATAGATGAGACCGACAGCAGAGTCCAGGCGGTTGGCCAAATAGCCGCCACCTATGGGTACTTGAGCCTGTCGGCGGAGGTTCTCCCGCAATTCAGCGCGTGGCGTTTTAAACCGACGTTCCAGTTCGCGGAGTACGTCGGCGTGTTCGCGTAGTGCCACACCCGAAAAGTCAGCTATTGCAGTTCGGGTAACATCCGTATCCGTGGGACCGAGTCCGCCTGTGACAATCACCAGCGGTGACTTCGCAGTGGAGAATCTTAGGGCCTGCTCTATGGCTTCGGCCTGATCGTCCACGCTGACCGACCCTACACATCGCCAACCGAGCGGACGCAGTGCCCGCGTTAAGAAATAAGTGTGCTGGTCGGCGTAGACACCATCCAGAAGTTCGCTTCCGGTGACCACGATCGTGTAGCGTGGCTGTTGTTGCGGCGTTTGTGCATTTACAGGTCGCGCCGCCAAGAAAAGGGTACACCACAAAGTCGTGTGGACTGTGTTCTGTAAGATACGTGTGAAGCTGCTGAAGCGGCCTGGGAAAACTGAATGTGAGTTTACTGAAGGTGAGTTTACTGTGCGGTCGCTGTGCGAAATGTACACGTGTCAAAGTCCTGCCGCTGGCGTAGTGGCGGAGCACGGCCCGCATGGGCGGGTGGGAATTGGCGAATCCCCATTGTAGCCGACTTTTCTGATAGGAGTCTTGGCCGCAGCGCGATTGTTCAGCAATCCATGAGAGAGATCCAGTCAGATGGATGCAATCGTTTGCGATTCCAGTTTGTCGGTACTTGACATGGCAACCCCGGATGACCATCAATGTGGACAATGCGGCTAGGGTCCGGATCGTAGTTGACGCTCGTTGTCTGGCTGTCGGCCTGTTCCGGCGTGGAACTCGCTAGTTGTGTGGTTTTGCTGCTGAGAGGGTTGCCGGTGATCTCAATCCGCTCGTTTCGCAACGACGACCTGCGAGCGATTGCCGAGATCTGGAATCATCAGCCTCGCAGTCGTGGTCGATATCAACCCATGACATGCCAGGTCTTTGAGCGTGAAGTTCTTAGTAAACCCTACTTCGACCGTCACGACTTCGTCGTCGCGGTGGCGGACGGAGTGCCGGTCGGCTTTGTTCACGCCGGGTACGCTGCAGACTTGGACGGCAAACGTTTGTCAACTGATCTAGGTATCATTTGCGCATTACAAGTGCTTCCTCTACCGGATCGTGATCAAATCGGCGAGCAACTCTTGCGATGCGCTGAGCAAGGGCTGGTATCCCGCGGAGCAGTGAATCTGCGCGGCGGTTGCATGCGAAACGTCGCACCGTTTTACGGGGGCCTGTACGGCGGTTGCGTAGCGTCAGGTGTATTGGCCTCCGATCGCTTGTTCCTCGATTTGCTTGTCCGGACGGGGTATACGATTCGCGATGAGCAATTTATTTATCAGCGGTCCGTCGGGTCGTTTCGACCCGTTGCGCAGCGTGCCCAGGTTCGGCTCCGGCGCCGGCATTTGATTGATGTGGCAGATGACTTGCCGGCACCGACCTGGTGGGAAGCTTGTCAGCGTGGAAATGCACACGTGACCCGCTTGAGGCTGGTGCCCCGCGCTGTGCCGACGCAAGAGCTAATTGCTTTGTCTCTTTGGGAGTCGACAGGGTTGGCTGTAGAACGCACGATTGGCATCGTCGACTGGGACTGCGGATGTTCCGGGACCGAAGATGGCGTGGCGGAGTTTCTCGTAGGAGAGGCCATAGTACACTGTGGTCAGCAGGGTGCGAGCACGATCGAGATCCACATCAATTCCGGCGACCAACGAGGCCAGGCTCTTGTCGAGTGTCTGGGTTTTGAGGTGGTTGACCGAGGTGTGTGCCTGAGCCGTCCGGCAGATTGGTGACGCGTTGATCGCCTGGTTATGGGCTGCGGGGCCGGCCAGTGATAAAAAAATGGCTCGAGATATCTCGAGCCATTAATTCGCTTTGGTTCAGGATCGCTATGTCAGGTCTAACGATTCATTTCGAATCCGAAAGAAAACCCACCCATCAGCAGGTCTTCTTCATTGTAGTATTCAGGAGCTCCATCATTATTGGTATCGAGCTCGTAGGGACCTCGTCCAATACCGCCAGGCATGTGAACGAGCTGTCCGCCGATACGCATCGAAAAGTCGCGAAAAATAGTGTAAGTCAGTTCGATGCGACCGTCTGAACCCCAGAGGAATTCTTCGCCTGACATTGAATCGGAGTCCCTGGATGTAAAGCTGCTCACTTCCTCAAGGGCGGAACATTCCAAAGCACTTCCCTCTTCGTGGATCCGCAAGTCTGTGATGGACGAGCGATTGAATCTCTGGAAGTTATGTCCGATGAAGCAACCCAGCCCTGTGCGGACTTTCCAGCGGCCGCGAACCATGGTCCACTTCATGCCGACCTGGCCAGTGATTGCCTGGTTGTTGAAATGGGTGAACATCTGTCGCACGGTCTGGGAAGAGATGTCGCAATCGGTGTCGACAGCGGTCGACTGATGGTTATCCTGGAGTTGCATGTAGCGTAGTCCGGCGAACGGCTCGACGGAGACTCCATCACGATGAATGATCCGCCACGTCTTGTTGAGTTCAAGATTGTGATAGGTGGCAGAGTTAACAGTTTGTGGTGCGACGATTTGATCAAAATCTTCGTCAAAGTCGTCTTCGGTGATATCGTGTTCTTCGTCTTCCGGATCGTAATCGAGTTCACGCAGACGCAGTTCGTGTCCGCCATTCGTACGGAACAGAGTGGCAATGAAGTTCCAGCCGGTGTTCTCTTCGGTCATCCATCCCAGCTCGATGCGGTGCCCACCACCGTCCGCGAAACCATTCGGGTTCCACTCCGGCGGAGCCTGGAAATACTCACTTCCGGGTAGAGGGTTATACGGGACGGTACCGCGTTCCGGGTTTGAAGTGGCCCAACGGAGCCAGTCATAGCCGAAGTAGAGTCCCGTATTGGGTGGTTTCGCTTCACCGTACTCACCGTATTCCCCGGGAGCAAACCACTGAAAGTCGGTTTCGATGTTCTCGCCTTCGGTCAGTGGTAACCAGTCAGGGAAGGTGGCTCGATTGCCGCCGTCGGGACTGTAGTGATTGCCCCAGAAACTCCGGTCGCTCTGAAGCCCCTGAGAAAAGGCTGCTGAGCTTACCGCCAGCAACGTCAGGCAAACCAGCGAACAAGTTCGGAAATTGCGAATCAGCATAGTTTTGTTCCACCCTACGGCGTCGTATCGGGATTGCTGCGCTTGGCAACCATGCGCTGGCGTGCGCAGGTTCCTGTCGTGCCGGTAGTATCGGATGCACATGTGGGACCGGTTGAGTAAGAAAGGTAAAGACTGTCGGAAAAATCACTCGGTACGGGATCGCGGAGGAAATGTACTGTTAATTGCGGAAACTGGTGAAGACAGGTTGTTTGTCCAGGGGGGGGATGGACCGCGGTTGCTGCGAGAAACGGGCCGCTGGGAGATTCCGGCTGGCGATATCAGCAGGGGCTGACAGGACGTTGACAGATCCCGCCGGAAGACAACGCTAGCGTTGTGTCTTCGCTGCCGGCGTGGTGGCGTCCGGGTTAATCTGGCGCCGGGTGGGCGCGGACAAAATCCCAGTCGACGTCGATTCCCAGTCCTGGAGCGTCAGTGATTGTTGTCAGGGGACCTTCAATCGATAACGGATTGACTGCAATGGACTCACGGTGGTAGGCCG